>MWBB01000069.1 GCA_002068835.1 Acidobacteria bacterium ADurb.Bin340
TCAGGGCTTCTTTGAACGCGGCGAAGCTGCCCCACTTGGCCTGGATCCGGTAGATCTCTTCCTGAACGGTTTCATCCTCCCGCCGGACCGGTGGCTTGCGGGCCTGCTCCAGGAAACGGCTCCACTGGGCCTCCACCCGGGAACGATCCTCGGGATGGATCCGTTCGAAGAACAGGGCCAATCCCCCGCTCTGGAACTCCTCCGGCGCATAGCCCAATGCCTTTTCCAGGGCCGGGTTCACGTAGAGGTAGGCCTGGGTTTCGGCATCCATCAGCGCATGCACATCCTGGCTGAGGTCCGCAACCCGTTCGATGTAGGCCTCCCCCTGGTCCAGTGCCTCAAGCGCATCCTTGACCCGGGCCACCATCCGGTTGAAGAGCAGCAGCCCCAGGACCCCCAGCAGCACCACGGCCACCATCATCAGGGGATCGGACCCCTGGGGCCTGGAAATCAGCAGCCAGATGGCCCCCAGGAATGCAGCCAGGAAGAGCCCCAGGATCAGCAGGGGCGACGAGAACCTTCGGGGAGTGGCAGCGTCCATGATCCGCCTTTGCGCAGGAGATACTCGAATGTATCGGACGGAGGAGGCCGGAGTTCCAGGATTGGCCGTTCAGGGTTCCTTCAAGGCCGCTGCCAGGGCCTGCTCGGCCCGCCCAGGGGCATAGCCCGACCAGCGTTCCCGCAGGCGGCCCTGGCGGTCCACCACCAGGGTGGTGGGGATGGCCGTGATGGATCCGAAGGGCTTCAGCCCCTCTCCGGGACCCGGGACGTGAGCCTCGAGCCCCAGGGAGGAATTGGCCTGAAGGAACGGAGTCACATCTCCCCAGCCGCCCTTGTCCACACTGACCGCCAGCACCACGAAATCCTCGCCGCCCCGCTTCTGAAGAGAGGCCACCTCCGGCAGGCTCTTGCGGCAGGGCGGGCACCAGGTCGCCCAGACATCGATGAGCACCACTTTGCCCCCGAACTCGGCCAGGGTGCGGGCCTGGCCGGAGACATCCGCGAAGGTGGCATGGGACACCCGCTTCCTCCCCGAGGGGTCGCCGGGACCTTCGTCGCGGCCCAGGCCGCAGCCCAGAAGGAGCGCAGGGAGGACGATCAGAACGAGGCGTCGCAACATGGGAACCTCCGGACCGTCATCATAGACCCGACCCCCAGGAGTTCCCGTGGACATCGGCCCCCTGATCGACGCTGCCCGTCTGACGCAAGCCCAAGAAGGCCTGGTCCTTCTCGACGTGCGCCCCCGGGAGGCCTACCTCCAGGGGCACCTTCCCGGAGCCCGCTGGGTGGACCTGGAACAGCATCTCAGCACCGCCCGGGATCCAGGCTTCGATCCGGCCGCGGGCGGGCGGCATCCCCTTCCGCCTGCGGCCCGCTTCGCAACCCAGTTGGGCTCATGGGGCATCGCCCGTGATACGCCGGTGGTGATCTGCGATGGACAATCCAGCGGCGGCGGCGGCGCTCGACTCTGGTGGATGCTGCGAGCCCTGGGCCATCGCCCGGTCGGCGTGGTGAACGGGGGCTTCGAGGCCCTCCGGGAGGCGGAGCTGCCGCTCACCGAAACCGAACCCGGCCCCTCGGACCTTCCACCCTATCCTGCCGCTGTCTGGGCCCTACCCCAGGTCAGCCTCGAGGAGATCGCCTTGGTCCTGGAGAGCTCGGGTCGCATCGTGCTGGATGTGCGTTCCCCGGAACGCTGGCGGGGCGAAGTGGAGCCCTTCGACCCCATCCCGGGCCGGCTGCCGGGATCCCGCAACCTGGACTGGCGCGCCAGCCTCGGTCCCGATGGCCGTTTCCTTCCCCCCGAACAGCTGCGAGAGCATTTCCTCGACACCCTCGGCCCTTTCGAGCCCGAGCGGATGATCGTCCACTGCGGCAGCGGCGTCACCGCCTGCGCCACCCTGCTGGCCCTCGAAGCCGCGGGCTTCCCGGGCGCCGCGGTCTACATGGGCAGCTACAGCGAATGGTGCCGGAACCGCCCCATCGCCACCGGATGAAAACCGCAGCGGCCCCGCAACGGGGGCCGCTGTCTTCTGGAGGCGCCGATCGGAATCCGGTTCCCGCCGCAGCGGGGCCTGCGCACGGGCATCCGCCATTGGCGGACCGCTTCCGAGGCTCCACCGGAGCCTCGGAAGCTTGCCCTACCTGCGCGTCCCGCTGATTCGATTCCGAACGACGCAAAAGCAGCGGCCCCGCAACGGGGGCCGCTGTTTTCTGGAGGCGCCGATCGGAATCGAACCGATGAATGGCAGATTTGCAGTCTGCGGCCTTACCACTTGGCTACGGCGCCATGGCCCCCAATGTAGCACGAGCCGCTTGCGCGGCCCGAGGGAGTGGAGCGGGTGATGGGATTTGAACCCACGACTTCAACCTTGGCAAGGTTGCACTCTACCACTGAGTTACACCCGCAACGAACCTTCATCCTACCAAGGCGCGGCGCCCTGTCAAGCCCTGTTCCGCTGGCACGCGGGGCAGGTGCCGAACAGGTTCAGGACATGGCGGGTGAGCTTGAATCCTGTGGCTTGCTCGATCTCCTCGAGGGAACCCAGCAGGCCGCAGGCATCCACCTCAACCGCCCGGCCGCAGCCTTCGCAGACCAGATGATGGTGGTGATGGCTGGATCGGCAGCGGACGAAGCGCGCGACCTGGTCGTCTCCCACCAGGGCCTCGGCCCATCCTTCATGGGCGAAACGCTCCAGGTTGCGATAGATCGTCGGAATCCCGGGGCGCTTGCCCATCATGCGGGCGCGGATGTCCTCCACGGACAGGGGACGATCCGAGGCCTCGAGCACCCGGAGGATGGCTTCCCGCTGGACCGTCCGGCGAAGTCCCGCCTGCCGGAGATCCGGGGCATCGGAGGAATCATCGGCTCGGCGGCTCATGTTTCAGAGCATGCCAGAAGGCGCACCGCTCCGAAGTCGCTTGCGTCATCCTGAACCCCATGCTGCCCGCCCTCCACGACCGCGCCGTCACCCACGGAAACGCACCCTTCCTCCCCCTGGCCTTCCGGTTTGCCACCACGTTCGGCCTGGTGGCCCTGCATCTGGCCCTGGCGGGGGAATCAACCTCGCCCGTGGTGGGCGAAACCACCTACCTCACAGCCCTGGCCCTTTTCTTCCTGGAATCCCTCTGGGAATCCTTCCGCAACCTCGAGCGCCAGGGCCAAGCCTTCGCCACGCCCAGCCTGCCGTGGGTGCGCCTGAACCTGGGACTGGACATCCTGCTGGTGGCCATCATCATCGCCTTCCACGGCGTGGACCAGGAACGGTTCGCAACCCTCTACATCTTCCCGGTGCTGGCCTCGGCCTTCTACCTTCGCATTCCGGAGATCGTGGGCGTCGGGGCCATCTCCGTGGGCGTGCATCTGTCCAGCGTGCTGCTCTTCACCACCGGCGCCGTACCGGCCTTCGGCCACTCGGGCCCCGACCTGGATCCCAGCCCCGGCAACCAGACCTTCCTCCTGACCTTCGCCTCCCTCCAGATCCTCGCGGCCACCCTGGTGGTGGTGCTCATCCGCAAACACCTGGAAACCCTGCGCACCACGCTGAAGAGATCCGAAGCGGAAGTCGACGCGCTCTCCAGTCTGTACCGGAGGGTCTTCGAGTCCATGCACTCGGGGCTCGTCACCCTCGACGAGGAAGGCCGCGTCATCAGTGCCAACCCTGCCGCCGAAACGATCCTCCAGCGCCCCCTTCCCGCAGGCACCACCGCCCAGGAGCTGGATCTGGTGGACCTCACCCAGCACGGGACCCACCCGCTGGAGCACCGATTCGAGCGCCGCATCGAGCCCGTCCAGGGCACGCCGCGCATCGTCGGCGGCAACGTGGCGCACCTGAAGGATGCCCTGGGCGGGCGCTCGGGCCACTTGATCCTCTTCCAGGACCTGACCGAACTGAAAGCCCTGGAGGATCGCACGCGCCTGAACGAGCGCCTGGCCGCCGTGGGCGAGCTCTCCTCCGAACTCGCCCATGAACTCCGCAATCCCCTGGCCTCGATCCTGGGTTGCGTAGAGGTTCTTCGGAAGCTGGAAGGGAGCGATCCCACTGCCTCCCGGGCCCTCACCATCCTTCGGCGGGAGTCGGAACGGGTCAGCGCCCTGGTCACGGATTTCCTTGATTTCACAAGGCCCCGGGCGGTGAAGCTGGAATCCATCTGGCTGCCGGATCTGGTGGAGGAAGTGAGGGATGCCTTCGAAACGGACCCCCGGAACCAGGGCCTGGATTTGGGCGTGGAGCCGGTTCCGGAGCGCTGGATCCTGGGCGACCGGGGCTGCGCCCACCAGGTGATCGCCAACCTTCTGAGCAACGCCCGGAAGGCCCTTCGCGAACAGGAGGATCCCTTCCTCGCCCTGGGCTTCCAGGTTGAACCTGCCGCCCTCCATCTGGCCGTGAAGGACAACGGCTGCGGCATGAACGAGGAGCAGCTCCGGACCGCCTTCCTCCCCTTCTCCAGCGGCTTCCAGGAGGGCACCGGCCTGGGCCTGAGCCTGGTGTACCAGTTCGTGCAGCGCATGAACTGGGACATCTGGCTGGCTTCCCAGGTCGGGCGGGGCACCACGGCCCACCTCCGGATCCCCGCCGCTCCGTGAGCGCCTTGCGGGTGCCGCGGGAAGCTGCCACATTTCCCTCTACTTCCGTCCCGAAGTCCACGCCGGCCGTCCCCTGCGGACCCGCTGGAGGATCGCCATGAACCGCAAACTCATCCGCCCCAACTTCAGCGAAATCAAGGAGAAGGCCGGCCACGCTCCCAAGGCCGCGCCCGTCAAGGATTTGGCCCCTCTCCCCGTGGCCGTGGACGTGCCGGGAGCCCCATCCTCCAACCCCAACGCCGCCAGCGTGCCCCAAGGCACCGGAAGCCCCCGACGCAAGATCGCGCCCCCAGAGCAGACCAACGCCGAGAGTTTCTATTACCTGAAGCAGATGCAGACCAAGACCCCCATGGTCATCGTGCTCCAGGATGGTGAAAAGCTGCGTGGCGTCATCGAGTGGTACGACAAGCACTGCCTGAAGATCAACCGAATCAAGGAACCCAACCTCCTCGTCCCCAAGCACAACATCAAATATCTCTACAAGGCCGAAGAGGAACCCCGCATCCGGCGCACCCGCAGTACCAAGAAGGAGGAGCCGGCCTCGCCGGAAATGGATCTTCCCTTGTACGATTGAGGCTTCCGCGCCCACGCGCACCGGAGGCCCATGATCCAGCGCCCGCACCTTGCCGTGACCCTGGGGGATCCCTGCGGCATCGGCCCGGAACTGCTGTTGCGGATCCTGGGTGAGATCTCGGCCCAGGCGGAGGTGACGATCTTCGGCACCCGGGCGGGCCTCCAGCTCCTGGAGGGTTCCACCTTCCCGGGGAGCCCCGCCCCCTGGACATGGACCCAAGGGGACAATAACGCCTGGCAGCTACGCACCCACCCCGGGCAGGGATTGGCCACCTGGATCGATCCCGTTCCCGATCTGGTTCCCGGAGATCTGACCCTCGGGCAAGGCAGTGCCGCCTCCGGCCGGGCGGCCGCGCTGGCCGTCGAGGCCGGTGCCCGTTTCGTGATGGCTGGGCATGCGGACGCCCTCCTGACCCTTCCCCTCTCCAAGGCGGCCGTGCATGCCGCAGGCTATGCGGTGCCCGGCCACACGGAATTCCTCCAGCAGCTCGCCGGGGTTCCCCAGGTGCGCATGGCCTTCGTGAGCCCCAGCCTCTCCGTGGTACTCCACACCGTCCACCAGAGTCTGCGCTCGGTGGTGGAGGAACTGGATGCGAACCAGGTCGCGGAAACCCTGGTCTTCGCAGCCCGCCACTTCGGCGCCCTCACGGCCAACCCGGCCCTCCGCATCGCCCTCTGCGCCCTGAATCCCCATGCGGGCGAAGGCGGCGCCTTCGGGGAGGAGGAGCAGGAACTTCATCGAGCCCTGGAGCAGGCCCGAGCCGCGTTCCCCGAACCCGGTGGGCCCGCCTTCCACGGCCCCCTGCCTTCGGACACGGTCTTCCTTCGGGCCGTTCGGGGCGAATTCGATCTGGTGGTGGCGCTCTACCACGACCAGGGGCTGATCCCCATCAAGGTGCTGGAGCCCGGCACGGCCGTGAACATCACCCTGGGCCTGCCCTTCATCCGCACCTCGCCGGACCATGGCACGGCCTTCGACCGGGCCGGCCGCTGGGCCGCCGATCCCGAGAACACCCTCCATGCCGCCGACCTGGCCCTGCGCCTGATCCAGCGGCGGAAGGCCTGATCCACACCCACCCGACCCGATTCATCCTGGGAGCGCTCATGAAGACCCATGCCGTGATTCTTGCCGCCGGCCTTGGCAAGCGCATGAAATCCGATCTGCCCAAGGTTCTCCATCCCGTGCTGGGCGATCCATCGCTTCTCTGGGTCCTCCGCAGCCTTCCCCCCGAAGTGGAAGGGGCCGTGCTGGTGCTTCACCACGGCAAGGAACAGGTGGAAACCGCGCTGCGCGCCTGGGAAGCGGACGGCCTCCTGCCCTGCCCCGTCACCACCGTGGACCAAGGGGAGCCCCTGGGCACGGGCCATGCGGTTCAGCAGGCGGCCGCCACCCTGGACCGGCTCGGCGCCGAACGGGTGGTGATCCTCTGCGGCGATGTCCCCCTGCTCACCCGGGAAACCCTTCAGCGCCTCATGGATCATCCTGCGGGACTCCTCGCCATGGATCTGGACGATGCCACCGGCTACGGGCGAGTGCTGGAGCACGGGAACGGTACGCTGGCGGGGCTGGTGGAACACAAGGATGCCTCCGAGGCGCAGCGCGCCATCCGCCGCGCCAACGGGGGCGCCTACGCCCTTCCCTGGGCGCCGCTGCGGTCGGCCCTCGCGGGTCTGAAGGCGGACAACGCACAGAAGGAGTACTACCTCACGGATGCCGTGGTGGCTGCGGCGGCGGCGTGTCCGGTGCAGGTGGTGGCCTGCGCGGCGGAAGAACTGCTCGGCATGAACGGGCGCGCGGATCAGGCCACCCTCCAGGCCCTGGCCCGGAACCGCATCAACCAGGCCTGGATGGAGGCCGGCATCACCTTCCTGGATCCCGCCACGACCCTCGTGGGCCCCCGGGCCGCCCTCGGCCGCGATGTGGTGCTGGAGCCCGGAGCTCGCCTGGAAGGCCATGTGGTGATCGGCGAAGGCACCCGCATCGGTCAGGGCTGCATCCTCACGGACTGCGAGGTGGGCCAAGGGGCAGAGCTGCGGCCCTACTGCGTGGCCACCCGGAGCCGCATCGGTTCCGGCGCCAAGGTGGGTCCCTTCGCGCACCTGAGGGAAGGCACCGAGCTGGAAACAGACGTGCATGTGGGCAATTTCGTGGAAACCAAGAAAACCACGCTGCGTCGAGGCGCCAAGGCCAACCACCTCACCTACCTTGGCGATTGCGAGGTCGGCGAGCGCTCCAACATCGGTGCCGGCTGCATCACCTGCAACTACGACGGGGTCAACAAGCACCGCACGGTCATCGGCCGCAACGTGTTCGTGGGAAGCGACTGCCAGCTAGTGGCCCCCGTGAGCCTGGGGGACGACAGCCTCATCGGCGCAGGCACCACGGTCACCCAGGATGTGCCCGCAGGCGCCCTGGCCCTTTCACGCTCTCCCATGCTCATGAAGGAGGGCGCGGCCCTGCAGCTGAGGGAGAAGCTCCTGGCTCTGAAGCTCCGGGCGCAGACGTGCTAAGATGGAGGATTCACGCCTTCTTCCGGATGGCTCATGCTGACCCCGCTGTTTGAACGCATTGGCACCCATGTCCTCCGCATCTTCGACCAGGCGGGGGATTTTGCCGTGATCTCCGGCCGCGCCATCGCCGCCGTTCCACGGCGCCCTTTCGATCCCCAGAACCTGGCCAAACAGTTCCTTGCGGTGGGCGTGAACTCCATTCCGGTGGTCCTGCTCACCAGCTTGGCCGTGAGCATGGTCTTCGCCGTGCAGCTGGCCTATGGCTTCAAGCAGTTCCAGGCGGAGGGACTGGCCGCCCAGGTGAACGGCCTGGCCATCGTGCGGGAGCTGGCGCCTGTCATCACGGGCCTGATGATGGCGGGCCGCGTGGGCAGCGCCATGGCTGCCGAGCTGGGAACCATGCAGGTGACCGAACAGATCGATGCCCTGGAATGCCTGGCCACGGATCCCGTGCACTACCTCTTCGTGCCCCGGCTCCTGGCCTCGGCCCTCATGCTTCCGCTCCTCACCGCCTTTTCCATCTGGATCGGCTACTGGGGAGGCTATTTCCTCCTGGTGGGCGTGGAAGGCCAGAGCGCCACGATCTACGCCTCGGACTTCTACAAGCTGCTGGCCACTCGGGATCTCGGCATCGCGCTGACCAAGGGATTCGTTTTCGGCGTCATCATCGCCCTGGTGGGATGCTGGCGCGGCTACCGCACCCGCGGCGGCGCGGAGGGCGTGGGCAATGCGCCGACCAGCAGCGTGGTCACCAGCAGCCTCTGGATCCTCATTTCCGACTTCTTCCTTACAAAGCTGCTGCTGGTATGAACGACACGGCCCCTGTCATCGATGTGGTGAACCTCTCCAAGGCCTTCGGGCCCAAGGTCGTGCTGTCCAACGTGAACCTCCAGGTGCGCGAGGGCGAAAGCCTCGTGGTCCTCGGCGGATCGGGCACCGGCAAGACGGTACTGCTGCGCAACATCATGGGCCTGCTGGAACCCGACTCGGGGCATGTGGCCATCGAGGGCAAGATCGTCCACCAGCTTGATCGCGAGGGCCTCTTCGAGGTGCGCAAGGCCATCGGCATGTGCTTCCAGATGGCGGCGCTTTTCGATTCCATGACCGTGTTCGAGAACGTGGCCTTCGCCCTGCGGCGCCATACGGGGATGACCGAGGCGGAGATTGTCGATCGGGTGGACGAATGCCTGTCCATGGTGGGCATGAAGGGGACCCAGGCGCTGAAACCGGCGGAACTCTCAGGCGGCATGAAGCGGCGTGTGGGCTTCGCCCGGGCCATTGCCCTGAAGCCCCGAATCCTGCTCTTCGACGAGCCCACCACCGGCCTGGATCCCGTGATGACCGATGTGATCGGCCGCATCATCCTGGACCTGAAGCATGAACTGGGCGTCACCAGCATCACCATCACCCACGACCTGAAGAGCGCCTTCGAGATCGCGGACCGCATCGCCTTGATCTTCCGGGGGGAATGCATCGCCTGCGAGCCTCCGGACGCCTTCAAGCAGAACCCCAACCCGGTGGTCCAGCAGTTCCTCCGGGGCGACGCGGACGGCCCCTTCCTCCAGGATCCGCCGCCGCCCAAGCGGGCCCTCGCCCGGGTCGTGCACAACCCCCTGCAGCTCCTCTGAAGCCCCAAGGATTTCCCATGAAGCTTGAAACCAAAGTCGGTGCCTTCTTCGTTGGAGCCCTCGTGATCCTGGGGGTGCTCATCCTCCGAACCGGGAAGCTGGAAATGTTCGGCAACGGCAGCCAGCGAACCTTCCACACCACCTTTCCCCAGGTGGCCGGGCTGGCGGTCCAGGGCCATGTGCGCATCGCCGGCGTGAAGGTGGGCGAAGTCCGCACCATCGAGCTCAAGGACGGCCAGGCCAGGGTGCTCTTCACGGTCGAGGAAGGCGTTCCCGTCAGCCAGGGCGCAACGGCCTCTCTCAGCAGCATCGGCATCCTGGGTGAGAAGTACATCGAGCTGGATCCCGGCCGCCCGCCCCTGGGCCCCTGGCCCGAGGAAACGCCCATCCCCAGCAAGACCGGCGTAAGCCTGGACAACCTGATGGAAACGCTGGGAGCCATCGGGCAGGACGTGAAAGGCATCACGTCCGCCCTGAACGCCAGCATCGGCGGCGAGCAGGGACGCGAGAAACTGGACGAGATCGTGGACAACATCCGGGTGCTCACGGCGGAATTCCGTGCCATGGCCCAGGAGAACCACAGCGCCATCAACACCACCCTGGCCAACGTGGAAGCCATCAGCGGCGACCTGCGGGACCGCCTTCCCCGCCTTGCCCAGCAGTTCGAGGACCTGGGCCGCAACCTCAACGGCGTGGTGGAGGAGAATCGACCGGAGCTGAAGGGGCTCGTGGGCGACGTGCGCAAGCTGGCCCAGGGCTTCCAGTCCACCAGCGAGAACATCCGCGAGATCACCGAGAAGATGAACCGCGGCGAAGGCACCATCGGCAAGCTGCTCAACGACGAAGCCACCGTAAAGAAGATCAACACGGCCGTGGACAATGTGAACGAGCTGCTGGGCGGGCTCAAGACCATGGAACTGCGCCTGGACATGGGCGCCGCACGCTGGACGGAGCGAGGCGATTCCAAGGTGGCCCTGGGCCTCGACATCGTGCCCCGCAAGGACTACTGGTACGCCCTGGAGGTCAGCTCCACACCCGACGGGAAGCTCAAGGACACCACCCGCACCGTGACCCGCATCGATCCCGTGACGGGACTCCCGGTGGATGTGGTGGAGAACGTCCGCACCGTGACCACAGAGCAGACCATGACGCTGTCGGCGCAGTTCATGAAGCGCCTGGGGAACATGTTCGTGGTCCACGCGGGCCTCATCGATGGCAAGGGCGGCGGCGGTGCGGAACTGCGTTTCATGGACGATCGCCTGCGCTTCGGCGCCCTGGCCTACGATTTCTCCAAGCGGGACGACAAACCCAACGCCCGCGTGCGCGTCACCGGCAGCTGGCAGTTCATGAAGGGACTCTACGTGCAGGCGGGCGGCCAGGATCTGGCCAACAAGGATCTGCGGACCTTCTTTGTGGGCGGCGGCATCCGCTGGAAGGATGACGATCTGAAGAAGCTGGTGGGCCTCGCGGCCGGCGGGAAGTAGGGACGGGAGCGATGATTCCCCCCCTGCCCCCGGAACGGACCTGGCCCTTTCTCCTGGTACGGCGGGGTCTGCCCTTGGCCCTGGCAGCCGCGGCTCTGGTCACGGCCACGGCCTTTCCCGGCCTCCGGGGCTGGAGCCTCCTGGCCGCCGTGGCCTGTCTGGCAGAAGTGGGCTCCACCTTCCGCCGCGGGCAGGGCTACATGAACCACCGTATGGCCATCACGCGCCTGGATGCGCTCTGGGCCCGAGCCTTCAGGCCCCTGTCGCGGTTCCTGGGGCGCGAGGAAGCCTGGATTCTGGCCTTCTGCGCCTGGAACAACCGCAGGGTGCGCGAGGCCTTCCAGGCCCGCCCCGCGCAGCGGGCCATCGTCCTGCTGCCCCACTGCATCCAGCTGGCCCGCTGCAAGGCGGAGATCATCCAGGACATGGGCACCTGCCATCAGTGCGGACTCTGCCCCGTGGGGGATGTGCTGGAGGAAACCCTCCAGCGCCGCTGGGAAGTCCGCCTTTCGAACCGAAGCCGCAGGGCCTACCGCGAGGCTCGGGAATACGGACCCGATCTCATGGTCGCGGTCGCCTGCCCGGATCGCCTCTTCAAGGGATTGACCCGGCTGCCTGAGATCCCCGGCTACACGATTCCCCTCGCCCTGCCCCACGGCATGTGCGTGGATAC
>MWBB01000070.1 GCA_002068835.1 Acidobacteria bacterium ADurb.Bin340
TGATGGCGCCCGTGGTGCCCACCCAGGGAGTGGTGCCCGTCTCGAAGCCGCCGTTCACCATCAGCTCGGAACCGGTGGGGGTGGTGCCGTTGTTGACCGAGAAGGTGTAGGAGGTGGAGGTTCCCACGTTGCCGGCGGCGTCATAGGCCTTGCCCACCAGGCTGTGGTTGCCGTTGGACAGGGTGGTGCTGTTGAAGGTCATGCTGTAGGGGCTGGTGGTGTCCGTGCCCTTCAGATAGCCATCCACATACCACTCGACCTTGGTGACGCCCTTGGCGTCGGAGGCGCTGGCGTTGAACGTGATGGTGCCGCTGGTGCCGCTGGCGCTCACCGAGACGGTGGGGGCGGTGGTGTCGGTGGGATCGGTGGGATCGGTGGGATCGGTGGTTCCCCCGCTCCAGGCGCTGCCAACGTTGATGGCCGCGAACGCATTCCAGACCGCGGCTTCCTCGGCGCCACCGGCGCCGTAGAGGTCCTTGGCCGCGTTGATGCAAGCGGTGCGAGCGCCAGCATAATTGGTGGAGGACGTCATGTAGACATCCAGCGCGCGATACCAGATCTTGCCGGCCTTGGCGGGCCCGATGCCCGTGAAGCCGCTGGGCGTGTAGGAGCTGTAGTAATCGCTGCTGGAGCTACCGCTGGCGCCCTGGCTCAGGAAGAAGAACATCCGGTTGCCGGGGCCGGAGCTGTAGTGCACGTCGAGGTTCTTGAGCGTGCTGCTCCAGGCGTTGGGGCTCGAACCGTCGATGCTGGGCTTGTACATCCAGCGCAGGGGATTGGTGGAGAGCTGCTCGCCGATCTTCCAGGCATTGTCCGTGTTGGACGCGCTGTTGGGCATCACCTTGCCGTTGCGGTGATAGAGCTCGGCCAGGGCCGCAATGATGTCCGAGTTGGCTTCGTTCAGGCCACCGGACTCCCCGCTGTAGGTGAGGTCGGCGCTGTTGGCGCACACGCCGTGGCCCATTTCGTGGGCGGCCACATCCAGGGAGGTGAGGGTCTTGAATCCCTGGCTGGTGCTGCCATCGCCGTAGGTCATGCAGAAGCAGCTGTCGGACCAGAAGGCGTTCACGTAGTTGCTGCTGTAGTGGACGCGGCTGTAGGTGGCCTTGCCGTAGCCATCGATGCCGTTCCGACCGTACTCGTTCTTGAACATGTCCCAGGTCAGCTGCATGCCGTAGGCGGCATCCACGGCCGTGGTCTGGCCGTTGTCGCTGGTGGTCGAGTTGCTGGACACATAGTTCGCGCCATCGCCCCAGGTGTTGTCGGCATCGGTGTAGACCGTGCCGTTGCCGCTGGTGCCCTTGTTCATGTTGGTGACCACGTTCTGGCCGAAGGTGCCGCCGGTTCCGCGGGTCATGTCGCGAAGCTCGTAGCCGCCGCTGATGCTGTTGGTGGAGAGGGTCACCGTGCCGCTGAACTGGCTGCGGCCCGTGCCATTGGCATTGGCAATGCGCAGGGTGGACCACTTCTTGATGATGCGGCCGCTGTGGGCATCGATCATGTAGTCGGTGTGGCGGGTGTCATCGCCGTTCTCGATCTCGGTGTGCACGTGATAGGCCAGGTGGTAGCGAAGAACCTGACGGCTGCCCTCGGCATCCTCCAGGCCGGCCCGACGGGGGCGGTTCACTTCGCGCATCTCGGGGTAGATCACGAGTTCCGTGGTGGGGTCAAAAGCGTAGGCGCCTTCGGGGCGAAGATCGGTGTGGGCCACAGCCAGGGCCTCGCGGGCGCCCAGGGTCGGCTCGACGGAGATCCCGATGTTCTTGCGGACCTCCAGGGTGGTGCCCAGTTCGTTGCCTTCGGCGTCGGCGTGGGAGATCATTTCGCCGCCCCACACTCGAACGCCCTGGAAGAGCTGGTTCATGCGGGTGTGGGTCTGACCGAGTTCATCCTTGACCGCCCGGCGGATGCCGAAATCATGGCGGGCATCCAGGCCCAGACGCTCGCGTGCGGCCAGCGCGCGAGAGCGGGCGCCTTCCACCACATGGCGGGCGGGTTCGGCCTGGGCGGCCAGGGGGCCAGCGACCAGGAGGGTGGTGAGCAGCGTGAGAGCAGTGCGGCAATGCATGGCGGGTGCCTCCGTGAGGAACAGGAAGGTGAGCGAGAACGCCCCAGGCCCCGTTCCGGAGGCCCTGCGGGCGCAGGTGTATTGCAGGCGTGAAAGAACGAAAAAGAGGTAGATCGCTCTTCAAGCTTGCCCCTGGAGGCCCCCCTGCGGGTGTTAAATAATGTTAAACCTGTGACAAACCGGCCCAGCCCGATTGCCTCAGTCGCCAACATTCCTTTAATCAGCCTTTATCAAACACGACAACAAGGCTGAACCCGTAAAAAAGCGGCACCCAACCTTCACCCCTTCAGCGCCGGGCCCGTCCCCGGGACCGGCCTTCCCCAGCCTGGCGGGTTCGTCGCCCTGGTCGCAGGCCTTCTCCCACATCCAGGATCCGGCGCACGGGCGCCTTGTCGGTAGGCTGGTCCTCACCCCGCTGCTTTTTCTGAACGCTGATGCGGATGGGCGTCCCCTGGAACCCGAACTGGACTCGCAGCCGGTTCTCCAGGTAGCGGATGTAGCTGAAGTGCAGTCCGCGATCCGTGTTGGCCTTGATGACGAAGGTCGGCGGACGCACTCCGACCTGGGTCATGAAATAGAGCTTCGGGGTCTTGCCCTCGGTGGCGTGGGGCGACATGGCGGCCACGGACTCCCGAAGGAACTGGTTGAGGCGCCCCGTCGGAACCCGCCGGGCATGAGCCTCAGCCACCTGGCCGATCATCGCGAAGAGCTTTGACACCCGCTGTCCCGTGAGCGCCGAGACGAAGATCAGCGGAGCGTGCCTCAGGAACCCGAGGTCATGCCGGAGTTTTTCCTCGAAGCTCAGGGCCGTCCAGGTGTCCTTGGGGACGAGATCCCACTTGTTGACCACCAGCACCACGGCCGCGCCGGCTTCCTCGGCATAGCCCGCCACCACGGCATCCTGGTGGGTCACCCCTTCGACGGCATCGAGCACCATCAGGGAGACGTCGGCCCTCGCCATCGCCTGCTTGGCCTTCAGGATGGACAGTTTCTCGGCGCCTTCGGTGGTCTTCCCCTTGCGGCGGATCCCGGCCGTGTCGATCAACCGATAGACCCGCTCTCCTTGATGGAACACCGTATCCACGGTATCGCGGGTGGTGCCGGCCACCTCGCTCACCAGGCTGCGCTCGTACCCCAACAGGCGGTTCGTCAAGGAACTCTTGCCCACATTGGGGCGTCCGATGAAGGCGAACCGGAGCTCCTCACTGGGATCGTGGATTTCGGCCTCTTCCGGGGTGCGGTGGAAGGGGAGGAGCGCCCGCACGGCCTCGAGCAGGTCCGGCACGCCATCGCCATGGTTGGCCGAGATGATGTGGACCGAATCGAATCCCAGTTCGTAGAAGGCGCCATCCGGCGATCCACCCTTCACACCATCGATCTTGTTCACCACCAGCAGAACCGGCTTACCCAACGGACGCAGACGCTCGGCGATCTCCGCATCCACCGGGTTCCACCCATCGTGAGCATCCACCATGAGAAGAACGACGTGGGCCTCCTGAAGAGCCTCCAGCGCCAAGCGGGTAATGCCCTGGGTGATCACATCATCGCCTTCGAAATCCAGGCCTCCGGTATCCACCAGTTCCAGGATTTCTTCCGGTTCGCCGTCCTCTCCGAGGCAGGCCACCTGGCCGAAACTCCGGTCCCGGGTCATGCCCGGAAGGTCGTGCACCAGGGCCGCCCGGGAACGGGTGAGGCGATTGAAGAGGGTGGACTTGCCCACATTGGGCCGTCCGCAGATCGCAACGCGCGGGAGTTTCATGGATCACCTGTCGGGCCGCGATCTCCGCGGGCCGGAATCCATCAGTCTAACCCAGGAGGCTCAGCCCAGCTTGGCCTGGACGCTGGCGGTCTTGTCCGCCATGCGCTGATCCTTGTCCGTGCGCGTGCCCAGCCTCAATTCCGTATGCACCCGCGGAACCCCCTGGCCATGAAGCACCTCATGGCAACGTTTCACCGCCGCCAGCACCGCGTCCCAATCACCCTCCACGCTCGTGCCGTTGGGATGGAGTTGATGGGCGAGCCCCGCCGCATCGAGGATCCGCTCCACCTCCACCACGTACGGCGAGAGGGAAAGCCCCACGCCGAGGGGAACCACCGTGAGATCGGCGATGACATGCATGGAGGCCTCCGTGCGCCAGGATGCCACCGGAACAAGTGAATGCCCGCCCTTCCATTCCATGCCTACAGTGCAATGCGAAGTGCCTCCCTCCGAACAAGCCACTGACGGGGCTCGAACCTCCGGCTGGCTGCGGGCGGGCCTGCGGCCCCAGCCGCACCGGTCTCGGACGCTTCGCGTCCTCGCCTGGCCCTAACCCCGCGCCATCCGTATTCGCGGCTCCGAGCCCAGGCCGCCACGACTGAAACGGAAAAGGGAGCCGATCCGGCTCCCTTCTTCTCAGTGGCGGGGCTGACGGGGCTCGAACCCGCGACCTCCGGCGTGACAGGCCGGCACTCTAACCGACTGAGCTACAACCCCTCGCTTTTCAAGCGCGATCTCTGGTGGGCGATGACGGGCTCGAACCGCCGACATCCTCCGTGTAAGAGAGGCGCTCTACCGACTGAGCTAATCGCCCAACCGCGAACCTTGATCCTCTCACTCCTGCCGCCCCTGGTCAAGCCCAAATGCATCCTTTGTGGGGGGATGCCCGAGGGGTAAGATGAGCACCGCCTCATACCGAGGCGATTCCGGCCCGTCGTGAACCCGGTCCGCCCTCCAGCTGGACCGATGCATGGGGGAACATGTGATTGCTGTGATCGACCAGATTTCCGGCAGTCTCGCCCTGCTGGGTGGCGGGACGGGTTCGGAGGGAGCAACCCCGTCCCTCCTGGAGGCGCTTCCGGATCCCATGAAGCTGGACCCATGGGAAATCGGCTTCGTCGTCGTGCTTATCGCGCTGCTCTATGTCTTCCTGAAGGCCGCCTTCTTCAAGCCCTTGATCGAAGTGGTGGATCGCCGCGACGCGGAGCTGGAGGCCGGAGCAGCCCGCAAGGCCGAGGTGACGGCCACCATGGAGACGCGTCAAGCGGAATACGCCACCCGGCTGCGGGAGCTCCGTGCCCAGGCCTTCGAACAGCGCAAGGCCTTGGCCCAGGGCGCCACGGAGGAGCGCCAGGCGCTGATCGATGCCGCCCGATCCCAGGCCGCCGAGCAACGCCATGCGGCGCTCCAGACACTTGGGGCCCAGCGGGACGAGGCCCGCGCCAGCCTCTTGTCCCAGGTGGACGCCTTGTCCGATGCCATGGTCCAGCAGCTCCTGAAGCAGGCCTGAACGATGATCCGATCCCTTCGCCTCGCGCTCTGCTTCGCCGTGATCCTTGGATGGAC
Organism: Acidobacteria bacterium ADurb.Bin340; assembly: GCA_002068835.1. Taxonomy (GTDB): domain Bacteria; phylum Acidobacteriota; class Holophagae; order Holophagales; family Holophagaceae; genus MWBB01. The sequence continues at coordinate 5,394 of MWBB01000070.1, forward strand.
TCCGGTCACTTCCGCCAGTGATCCGGCCCCGCCCGCGCCGCATGCGGCCCAGACCGATGCCCAGACATCCCCTGCCCACGAGGGTGGCCATGCTGCCGAGCCCCACGGGGAGACGGCCCACCACGGACCGGAAGTCAAGCTGTTCGGCATGCACCTGGGTAATCTCGGCCAGTTCGGCCTCAAGGTGTTCAACTTCGCCGTCTTTGCGGGCCTTCTGTTCTTTCTGCTGAAGGGGGCCCTCTCCAGCGCCTTCAAGGCCCGAACCCAGGAGCTGAAGGATCAGCTGGCCCAGGCGGAACGGGACAAGGCCGAAGCCGATGCCCAGATGCGGGAGCTGGAACAGCGCATGGGCCAGCTTCAGCAGGAACTGGATGGGCTCCTGGTGCGGGCCAAGGAGGATGCGGCCAGCGAGAAGGCCCGGATCCTCGAAGCCGCACGCACCGAAGCCGATCAGATCCTGGCCCAGGCTCGGCAGGACATCGCCCACCACCACCGCCTCGCGGAGCGGGAGCTGCGGGCCCTGGTGGCCCAGCTGGCGGTGGAAGGCGCGGAGGCCCGCCTCAAAACCCAAGTGCAGGGCGACCTCGCGGCCCGGGTGCTGGACCGATCCATCCACCAGGTGGGAGGCCCCCTGTGAGCAGCCGTCTCGTCGCACGCCGTTACGCCAAGGCCCTGCTGGATATCGGCATCGCCCACGACACCCTCCCGTCTCTTCAGAAGGAACTCGGCGACCTCGATCGCCTTGTTCGCTCCAACGCGGATCTGGGTCGGCTGTTTGCGGCTCCGCTTATCGCTCCTTCCCGCAAGGCCGCAGCGCTGGACACCATCCTTGAGAAGGCCGGAGCCTCGCAGACCACGCGCCGTTTCCTGAAGGCCGTGGCCGAAGGTGCTCGTCTGGCCTGTTTCCACGACATCGTTGCAGCCTTCGATGCCCTGGTGGACGCCCACCAGGGAGTGTTGGAGGCCGGCGTCACCACCGCCCACGCACTCTCCGAGGCCCAGGCCAAGACCCTTACGGAGCATTTGTCCAGCCGCACCGGCGCCACCGTGCGGCTTCGGCTGCACCAGGACGCAAGCCTCCTGGGCGGCCTCAAGGTGCAAGTGGGCTCCACCATCTTCGACGCTTCCCTGCAGGGCCAGCTCCACCAGCTGAAGGCCCGCCTGCTCAACGCCTAGTTCCCGACCCGACGATCCGGAGGAATTCATGGACATTCGCGCGGAAGAGATCTCCCGCATCATCCGCAGCCAGATCGAAGGCTTCGACGCCCAGGTGGATGTGGCCGAAGTCGGCACCATCATCAGCGTAGGCGACGGCATCGCCCGCGCCCATGGGCTGGAAAAGGCCATGGCCGGCGAACTGCTGGACCTTCCCCACGGCGTGATGGGCCTCACCTTCAACCTGGAAGAGGACAACGTCGGCATCATCCTGCTGGGCGAATCCTCCCGGATCAAGGAAGGCGACACCGTCAAGCGTACCGGCAAGATCATGAGCATGCCCGTGGGCCCTCAGTTCGTGGGCCGGGTCATCAACCCCCTGGGCCAGCCCATCGATGGGAAGGGCCCCATCGAGGCAGCCGCCTACAACCCCATCGAGAAGATCGCCCCCTCCATCGTGGAGCGCCGCAGCGTGCATGAGCCCATGCAGACGGGCCTCAAGTGCATCGATGCGCTCATTCCCATCGGCCGCGGCCAGCGGGAACTCATCATCGGCGACCGCCAGACGGGCAAGACCGCCATCGCCCTCGACACGATCATCAACCAGCGGGATACGGGCGTCATCTGCATCTACGTGGCCATCGGCCAGAAGCGCTCCACCGTCGCCCAGGTGATGAAGACCCTCGAAGAATACGACGCCATGAAGCACACGATCATCATCAGCGCCACGGCTTCCGAGCCCGCGCCGATGCTGTTCCTGGCCCCCATGGCCGGCGCCGCCATGGGCGAATACTTCATGTGGCACGGGAAGGACGGCCAGCCCGCGGGCCCCAGCAACCCGGGCCAGCACGTGCTCTGCGTGTATGACGATCTCTCCAAGCAGGCCGCCGCCTACCGCGAAATTTCCCTGCTGGTGCGCCGCCCCCCGGGGCGCGAAGCCTACCCCGGCGACGTGTTCTACCTCCACAGCCGCCTGCTGGAACGGGCCGCCAAGCTCAGCAAGGAGCGCGGCGCCGGCTCCCTCACGGCCCTGCCCATCATCGAGACCCAGGCGGGCGACGTGTCGGCCTACATCCCGACCAACGTCATCTCCATCACCGATGGACAGATCTTCCTGGAATCCGACCTCTTCAACTCCAACGTGCGTCCGGCTCTCAACGTGGGCATTTCGGTGTCCCGCGTGGGCGGTTCGGCCCAGCTCAAGGCCATGAAGCAGGTCGCCGGCTCCCTGAAACTGGACTTGGCCCAGTACCGCGAACTGGCGGCCTTCGCCCAGTTCGGATCGGACCTGGACAAGACCACCCTGGCGCAGCTCAACCGCGGCCAGCGGCTGGTGGAGATCCTCAAGCAGCCCCAGTACAGCCCCATGCCTGTCGAGAAGCAGATCGCCGTCATCTGGACCGCCAGCAACGGCCACCTGGATGATGTGCCCGTGAAGGAGATCCGCCGCTTCGAACAGGAACTCCTGGCCCACCTGGATGTGAACGCGCCCGAATGCTTGCGTCAGGTCCGGGAAACGGGTCAGCTCGCGAAGGAAGCCGAGGAGATCCTCAAGACCCAGGTGCTCGCCTTCAAGGAAGCCTTTGTCGCTGGTCTGCAGTCGGGCGTGGGGGCCTAAGCCATGCCCTCCCTCCAGGACATTCGCCGCCGCATCCGCTCGGTGAAGAACACCCAGCAGGTGACCAAAGCGATGAAGATGATTTCCGCGGTGAAGCTGCGGAAATCCCAGGATCGCCTGCTCGCGCTGCGCCCTTACGCCGCCAAGCTCCACGGCCTGGTGGCGGAGGTGGTGACCCGTTTCGAGGATGGCAGCGCACCCGCCACGCCCCTCGCCCAGGCCTTCCTCACTCCCCGCGAGGAGCGCCGCATCCAGATCGCCATCGTGGCTTCGGACAAGGGCCTCTGTGGCGGCTTCAACGCCAACCTGCTGAAAACGGCCGAAGCCTTCCTTCAGGACTGCACTGCAGACGTGGTCCGCATGGACCTGATCGGCAAGCGGGCGGTGGACTGGGCGCGCAAACGGAAGCTCGAAGGGGGCCTGCCCCACGCAGGCGTGCCGCTGGAGGGCCTGCTGGCCCTTTCCAAGGAACTGGCGGAAGAAGCCGTGCGACGGTACGCGGCCGGAGAGCTGGATGCCTTCTACATCCTGCACAACCACTTCAACTCGGCCCTCAGCCAGGCCCCCAAGGTGGTCAAGGTCTTCCCTGTGGCGCCGCCCGAGGCACCCGTCGGTCCCGTGAGCCACCTTCTGGAACCCGATGCAGGCACCGTGCTCGAGGCCCTCCTGCCCCGTTTCGTGGAAGTCGAAACGCTGAGAAGCCTGCTGGAGAGCGCCACCAGCGAGCATGCGGCCCGCATGTCCGCCATGGACAAGGCCTCCACCAACGCCGCCGAGATGATCGACAAGCTCACCCTGAACATGAACAAGGTCCGCCAGGCCGCCATCACGAACCAGATCATCGAGGTCGTGAGCGGCGCAGCCTCCTGATTCGCTCCATCCGCGGTTCTCCACCTTTCCAGAGGTTCCCCATGTCCAACCTGAAGCAAGGCCGCGTGGTCGCCATCATCGGTCCCGCCGTGGATGTCGAATTCACCGAGAACCACCTGCCCGAGATCTACAACGCCCTCCTGACCGACGTCACCGACGCCTCCGGAAAAATCGCCCAGGTCACCCTGGAGGTGCAGCAGCACCTGGGCGAGAACCGCGTGCGCTGCGTGGCCATGCAGCCCACCGACGGCATGATCCGCGGCCAAGTGGTCACCGACACCGAAGCCGCCATCAACATCCCCGTGGGCCCCGGCACCCTGGGCCGAATCATGAACGTGGTGGGCCATCCCGTGGACGAACTGGGGCCCATCAACGCAACCCAGACCCTGCCCATCCACCGCGAAGCGCCGAAGTTCGACGAGCTCAGCACCGGCCGCGACATGCTGGAGACGGGCATCAAGGTCATCGACCTGCTGGAACCCTTCGCCAAGGGCGGCAAGGTGGGCCTCTTCGGCGGCGCGGGCGTGGGCAAGACCGTGCTGATCATGGAGCTCATCAACAACATCGCGAAGGCGCGCGGCGGATTTTCGGTGTTCGCCGGCGTGGGCGAACGCACCCGCGAGGGCAACGACCTCTGGCACGAAATGATGGACAGCGGCGTCATTGTGAAGGACAACCTGCCCGAGTCGAAGGTGGCGCTCATCTACGGCCAGATGACCGAGCCTCCCGGAGCCCGCGCCCGCGTGGCCCTCACGGGCCTCACGGTGGCCGAATACTTCCGCGACCAGGAAGGCCGGGACGTGCTGCTCTTCATCGACAACATCTTCCGCTTCACCCAGGCGGGCTCCGAAGTGTCCGCCCTGCTGGGCCGCATGCCGAGCGCCGTGGGCTACCAGCCCACCCTGGCCACGGAGATGGGCGAACTGCAGGAGCGCATCACCTCCACCAAGAAGGGCTCCATCACCTCCATCCAGGCGGTGTACGTGCCCGCGGACGACTACACCGACCCCGCGCCAGCCACCACCTTCGCCCACCTGGACGCCACCACCAACCTGAGCCGCGAACTGGCCGCCCTGGGCATCTACCCGGCCGTGGATCCCCTCACCTCCACCAGCCGCCTCATGGATCCCCGCGTTCTGGGCGAGGCCCACTACACCACCGCCATGCGGGTGAAGGCGACCCTCCAGAAGTACAAGGAGCTCCAGGACATCATCGCCATCCTCGGCATGGACGAGTTGTCCGACGAGGACAAGATGACGGTGCAGCGCGCCCGCAAGGTGCAGCGATTCCTCTCCCAGCCTGTGCATGTGGCCGAGAGCTTCTCCGGCATCCCTGGGGTCTATGTGAACCTCGAGGACACCATCCGCGGCTTCACCGAGATCTGCGACGGCAAGTGGGACCACCTGCCCGAGCAGGCCTTCTACATGGTCGGCACCATCGAAATGGCGGTGGAAAAGGCCAAGAAGCTCGGCGCCGCGGTCTGAGGCCAAGATGGACGGACACCTCCTCCTCGATGTGGTGACCCCGGAGCGCAAGGTGCTCTCCGAAGAAGTCACGGAAGTGCAGTTCCCCACCGAGCACCGGGGCATGTACGGCATCCTGCCGGGCCATACGCCCGTGGTGGTGCCGGTAGGCGACGGACTGGTGAGCTACGTCCAGAATGGCGCCCGACGCCAGATCACCGTTTTCGGAGGCTTCGCCGAAGTGGGCCCCGAACGCGTCACCCTTCTGGCCCGTGAAAGCGAGACCCCGGAGATGCTGGATCTCGAAGCCCTCCGGACCGCCGAGCAGGACGCCCTTGGGCGCCTGAAGGCCGGGAATGATGGGGATGCCCAGGCGGACCTGGACAGGATCCGCATCCGCCTCCAGGCCCTGGGGCTCTGAGCCCTCCCTGCCCGGAACGGCCGCCTCTCCCGGGGCGGCCGTCGGGTTTCAGAGCAGTCGATACCGGCGGAAGACCAGGAGCAGCAGCAGGGCCAACGCGGCCATGCCCCCCATGGTCCACCAGAATCCCTGGGGATGGTGCAGCCCTGGGATCACCACGAAGTTCATCCCGAACACCCCCGTCACCAGGGTGAGGGGCAGCATCAGGGCGCTCATGACCGTGAGCACCTTCATGATCTGGTTCAGCCGGTTGTTCACGCTGTTGAGGTAGATGTCCACCGCGATCGAAACCGAATCACGCAGGCTGTCCGCAGCTTCCAGAACGCTCACCAGGTGGTCGTGGACATCCTTGAAATAGGGCCGCGCCGATGGCTGAAGTCCAGGGGATGGCCGAGAGAATCTTACCGATAGCCTGCAGAGCCTGACCGACGGTTTTCAGGAGCTGACCGATTTTCTGCAGTAACTGACCGGTTTTGATGAGAGCCTTCTGAATGCCGGC
>MWBB01000071.1 GCA_002068835.1 Acidobacteria bacterium ADurb.Bin340
AAGAGGTCTCGCGTATCCGCAGGGCGGATACCGAGAGGATCCGCAAACTTGGCTCAAGCAGAGGTATCGGTGAGCCCCTTCAGGGCAATTCCTTCAATTCCTGGGCCCGCTTCTTCTCGGCGCGGGTGAGGAAGGCGACGGCCACCAGCACGAAGCCGAGGGAGATCCAGTTCTGCAGGCTGGGGAAACGGCTGCCCAGGAAGAGCCAGCCGATCAGGGTCGCGGTGGTGCCGGCGACCAGCGAGGTCAGGCGGTTCACCAACCCGGTGAAGGTGGCCGTGCGGCCCTTGAACATGAAGATGAACACGCTGAAGAAGGCCACCACCCCGAAGGCGACGCCCGAACAAACGGCCCACCCCCAGCCGCTGGCGGGCAGACGCACCGCCGAAATGAAGGCCGCCACCTGGGGGACTTCGCTCCAGGATGGGAACCAGCGGGGCGAGAGCAGGACCAGGCCCGCGATCAGCGCCATGGTGGCGGAGGCGGCGATCTGCTCCGTGGCGAAGAAGGCCTTGTTGTCGAGGGGCGCGCCTTTGGGCCTCGTGTTCTTGTAGTAGTTCATGATGTAGATGCGGATTGCGTAGGCGGCGATGTAGCTGGCGAGGATCACCACCGCTGCGCGGTTCCTTAGGAAATCGAAATGTCCGCCGTTGGAGCCCAGCAGCTCGATGCTGGCGGCGCCGATGGCGAACAGGACGGCGATGTTCTCTTCCGCGTAGACACGCTTGTCGAGGATCCCCTGGCGGATCTGCACCTCGTCCACCAGCCGCCCGATGACGATGACGCTGGCCCGCATGATGACCATGGCCACCATCACGGAGATGGGCAGGGTGTACATCAGCGTGGTGGTGGGGATCACCACGGCGGTGCAGACGCCGCTGGGGATGATGTAGAGCAGCTCGGAGGGGAGGTTCCAGCGCCCGAGACGGAGGGGCCGGATGCTCTCCATGCGCCACCATCCCAGCGCCACCGCAGGGATGAGGCAGGTGAGGTTGGCGCCCAGGGTGTTGTACGCCAGGAACGCGATGTCATCCATCCGGGGCGAGGCCTCCGGGCTTGAGGCCGTGAAGAGCTTCACGAGGAGTCCTGTGGCCACGTAGAACAGGAAATAGCCCGTGCAGAGCTGCATGAGCCGGGCGGTGCTGCCTTCGGCGGCCTTCTTGAACACGTGAAGCTCCAGGCGTCCCAGGACGCAAATCCTGGGAGCATCCTCCCGCGGCCCACCCCTGTCAAGGCGGCCGCTACAATGGGCCCCATGATCACCCTGACCCACATCGGGAAGCAGTACGGCCGCATCCACACGGCCCTGGCCGATGTGAGCTTCAAGATCGACTCCGGCGAGTTCGTGTTCCTGACCGGGCCCAGCGGCGCGGGCAAGTCCACCCTGCTGAAGCTGCTGTTCCGGGAGCAGGTGCCCACCAGCGGGGACATCCGCGTGGCGGGGCATCGCCTTGCCACCATGCCGGAGAAGGAGATCCCCTTCCTGCGGCGCAAGCTGGGCGTGGTCTTCCAGGACTTCAAGCTCATCCACACCCTGACGGTGTTCGAGAACGTGGCGTTCGTCCTGAAGATCCTGGGGGTCAGCCACGCCGAGCAGAAGCAGCGGGCCTTCCGCACCCTCAAGATGGTGGGCCTGCAACACAAGCTCTCCAGCTTCCCCCTTCAGCTCTCCGGCGGCGAACAGCAGCGCGTGGCCATCGCCCGGGCCCTGGTGAACGATCCGCTGGTGCTGCTGGCCGACGAGCCCACGGGCAACCTGGATCCCGACTTGGCCCAGGAGATCATGGCCCTCTTTGAGCGCATCAACGGCAGCGGCACCACCGTGATGGTCGCCACCCACGACCGCAGCCTCATCCAGCGCATGCGCAAGAGGGTGCTGGGCCTGGAGCACGGGCGCCTCGCCTTCGACCTTCCGGCCCCCGCCAGCACGGTGGTGGTCTAGGATCGCCTAACAAAACTCGCGCGGCTCCCCGGGAGTTTTGTTAGGCGCTCCAAGGGTCAGGCCACGACGTTGAGCACGAACACCAGGTTGACTTTGCCGTTGTTGACGAAGGCGTAGGGCCGGTCCGAGGGGAAGGCGATGGCATCTCCGGCCTTGAGCCGCTGGGTGCCCTCCTCCCGCTCCAGGAACAGGCTGCCCCGGATGACATAGAGCATTTCCCGGTAGCCCGGCAGGTCCGGCTCGCCCTCGTACCGGTCGCCGGGCGCGATGGTCCATTTCCAGAGCTCCACGGAGCGGGAGGCCGGGAAGCTCTGCAGGAGGTCCACCTTGGTGCCGGTGCGGCTTCCCTGCCAGAGCTGCAACCCGCGCTTGGGACGCACCCCCTCTCCGGTTTCCGTGGCTTCGGCGCTTTCCACCAGTTCGGAGAAGGTGATGCCCAGGGCGGCCGCCAGGTGGCCCAAAGTGGCGAGGCTCACGTTGCTCTCGCCGCTTTCGATCATGCCGATCATGCGGCGGCTGACCTGGGAGCGGTCCGCCAGATCCTGCTGGCTCCAGTTCAGCTCCCGCCGCTTCTGCAAGAGCTTGGCGGCGACAGTCTGAAGCAAGTGCTTGGGATCAAAGGGCATGGAGCTCCTTGGCAATATACTGCACAAAACGCACAAAGGGCAATATACTGCCCCGGGGCGCTCCCGATGATGCCATGCCTCCGGGCGTGTCCAGAAGCCTGGTCCCACCGCTGCGGCGGCTGGACGGCTCTCTCGGACCGGACTTCAACCCTTTCGTCCGCACCGCCATACTTGAACCGTTGGCCAGGATCCACCCGGGCACCTTCGGGCGCTCAAGCCTTTGTTCGCACGCCTCAAACCTCCAAAGGGAGAAACGCGATGAGAAAAGAGAACGTGAAGATCGCCATCTGGGGCTTCGGCGCCATGGGCAGCGGCATGGCCGAAGTGCTGCTGCGCAAGAAGGGCGTCGATATCGTCGGCGTCTGCGACATCCACCCCGACCGCGCCGGCAAGAGCATGTTCGAGGTGCTCGGCGTGCCCAAGGGCGACCGCCAGGACGTGATCATCAACAAGGACATCAACCAGGTCATCAGCAGGAAGAGCTGCGATCTGGTGCTGCTGGCCACGGACAGCTTCACCCGCAAGGCCTTCGACAAGATCAAGCTGATCCTCGAACTGGGCATCAACGTGATCTCCACCGCCGAAGAAATGGCCTATCCCAAGGCTGCCGAGCCCGAGCTCACCAAGGAAATGGACCGCATCGCCAAGGCCAACGGCGTGAGCGTGCTCGGCACGGGCATCAACCCTGGCCTCATCATGGATCTGCTCGCCATCCTCATGACCGGCGCCTGCACCGATGTGGACTTCGTTCGCTGCGAGCGCGTCAACAGCCTGTCGCCCTTCGGCCCCGCCGTGATGGAAGAGCAGGGCGTGGGCATCAGTCTGGAGCAGTTCAACAAGCAGAGCGCCGAAGGCCACCTGGCCGGCCACGTGGGCTTCAACGAATCCGTCACCATGATCTGCGACGCCATCGGCTGGAAGCTGGACAAGCCCGTGGAGCAGACCATGGCGCCCATCGTGAGCAATGTGCACCGCAAGACCAAGTACGCCGAGGTCAAGGCGGGCGACGTGGCCGGCTGCAACATGCAGGGCTACGGCTACGTGGGCGGCAAGCTGGCTGTGGAGATGCTGCACCCCCAGCAGATCGAGCCCGAGCTTGAAGGCACCAACACCGGCGACTACGTGGTCATCAAGGGCACGCCGGACATCAACCTCAGCAACAAGCCCGAAGTGCCCGGCGGCATCGGTACCATCGCGATGTGCATCAACATGATCCCCCAGGTGATCAACGCGCGCCCGGGCCTGCACACCATGATCGATCTGCCTGTGCCCCGCGCCATCATGGGCGACATGCGCGACCTGATCTGGGAGTAAACGGGAAACAGGATGGCAGGATGAACAGGATGAAAAGCAAAAGCATTTCAGTTTTTATCCTGTGCATCCTGCCATCCTGTCGAATTTCCTTTTTTTGAATTCCTGTACCGATGGCCATGGGCCGAGGTGGATCGTGATCAAGGCGGGAACCTGGGTGGAGATCGAGCGGGTGCTGCTGCGCCCGGATCAGCGTGCGGCAGGTCTGCCGACGGATACGGCGGCTACGCCATACCTGCTGCGGCTGTCGGGCTTCCTGAAGGCCGATGCGGAGCTGGGGAGCGAGGTGGTGGTGACCAGCCTCATCGGCCACGAGCACTGCGGCGTGCTGCGCCTCGAAAACCCCAGCTACGCCCACAGCTTCGGGAACACCGTTCCGGAACTGCTCCAGATCGGACGGGAGGTCTAGGGATGCGTGACCTGAGCTACGCCGCCGTCATGGCCCGCAAGAACGCCATCATGAAGGCGTCGATGGGCATGGACTACGACACGTTCGCCCTGAGCCCCGTGGCCTTCGACTACGAGCGGATGATGCGGGAGACAGGCTACAGCCTGGAGGATGTGGCCCGCATCCAGGCGGATACCAAGGTGGGGAACACGCCGCTGTTCGAGTTGACGCGCCTCACGGAAGCCGTGCGGCGCACGGCGGCTCCCGGCAAGGGTGCCACGATCCTGGTGAAGGACGAGGCGGCCAACGCTTCGGGTTCCTTCAAGGCTCGCCGCGCTTCCATCAGCGCCTACGAGGCCCGCAAGAAGGGCTACAAGGGGCTGGCTGCGGCCACCAGCGGCAACTACGGCGCCGCCGTGGCCAGCCAGGCGGCCATGCGGGGCCTCAAGTGCATCATCCTCCAGGAGGTCTTTGATTCGAAGGGGATCGGCCAGCCGGAGATCGTGGAGAAGAGCCGCGCCTGCGAGGCCTACGGGGCCGAGGTGCAGCGCCTTTCCGTGGGGCCCGAGCTTTTCTACCAGCTGCTGATGACCCTGGAGGAGACGGGCTTCTTCAACGCCAGCCTCTACACACCCTTCGGCATCAAGGGTGTGGAAACCCTGGGCGTGGAGATCGCACAGCAGGTGCGCGCCCGCTACCGCAAGGATCCCGATGCGGTGGTGATCACCCACGCTGGGGGCGGCAACCTGACGGGCACGGCCCGCGGCCTCCTGGCGGCGGACTGCAAGGCGCGCATCGTCGCATGCTCCGTGGACCTCGGCGGCCTGCACATGGCTTCCGACAGCGACTTCAACCGCAAGAGCTTCACCACGGGCCATACGGGCTTCGGCGTGCCTTTCGCCACCTGGCCCGACCGGGTGGATGTGCCGCGGAATGCGGCCCGCAGCCTCCGCTACATGGACGAGTACCAGCTGGTGACCCAGGGCGAAGTCTTCTACGTCACCGAACTGCTCACGAAGCTGGAGGGCCTGGAGCGCGGACCGGCGGGCAACACCAGCCTCACGGCGGCCGTGACCCTGGCCCGCCAGATGGACCGGGACCAGATCGTGGTGGTGCAGGAGACGGAGTACACCGGCGCCGGCAAGCACCACAACCGCCAGCTCAGCTTCGCCCGGGAGAACGGCATCGAGGTGCGGGTGGGCGATCCGGCGGGCAATGTGCCGGGGAAGACCATCGTCCTTCCCGAGCACCTGGACCAGGTTCGAGGCCGGGTGCAGGACATGGACAAGCTGCGCCGGTCCTACCTGAAGAACGCCGCCAAGGCCCACCCCGTGGCCGCCTGGACCGAGGCGGATCTTGCCTTCCTGGCGTCCGACCTCAAGGTGGATGCGGCCTGGGTCCAGCAGGCCTCGGCGGAACTTTGAACCCTGAATTCGTGTCCTATCCCGGAGGAACCCATGACCGATGACCGCATCGCTCGCTTCGAGAAGCGGCGAGAGACCCTCAAAAAAATGAACGACGAGCAGCTCAAGGCTCGTTTCTGGGAGCTGTGCAACAAGGTGGTGGAACCGGTGCTTGACCTGGCCCGCACCCACACCAGCCCCTCCATCGAGCGGGCCGTCCTGCTGCGCATGGGCGTGGACAGCGTGTCCAGCCACGGCGTGGTGGATCGCGTGCAGGAAGCGGGACTGCTGGCCAAGGGCGCCGGGCACTGCGTGCTCAAGGTGGCCCAGAAGACCGGCAAGGACATCCGCGGGGCCGCCCAGGCCATTCTCGACGACAAGACCGTGCTCAACGGCCTCTTCTAGGCGGAGGGATCCATGACCAGCCAGCCCCTCGATCCCAACACCAAGCTCGACATCGAATACATCCTCCAGGACCTGGAGAACTACCATCCCCCGCGCAAGGGATGGACCTGGCGCGAAGTGCCCGCCGAAGGCGTGGACATGGGCCCCTTCCACTTCCGGGACATGGCGAAGCCCCTGGCCAAGAGCATCGGCCTGCCCGCGTCCAAGTACTTCGACCACATCGACCCTCAGCCCAGCTGCGTAGTCACCACGGAGATCGCCTCGGGACGCTTCGAGGATGACATCCGCCGCATGCGCATGGCCGCCTGGCACGGCGCGGACCACATCATGGTGATCCGCACCACGGGCCAGAGCCACATCGACGGCCTGCTGGAAGGCACGCCCGAAGGCATCGGCGGCGTGCCCATCACCCGCAAGCAGATCCGCGCATCGCGCAAGGCCTGCGACCAGATCGAGGAAGAGGTGGGCCGCCCCATCAACTTCCACAGCTACGTCTCCGGCGTGGCGGGGCCGGAAGTGGCCGTGCTCTTCGCGGAGGAGGGCATCAACGGCGCCCACCAGGATCCGCAGTACAACGTGCTCTACCGCAACGTGAACATGTACCGCTCCTTCGTGGATGCGGCCGAAGCCAAGAAGGTGATGGCCGGCGCCCGGATCTTCCAGATCGACGGCGCCCACAACGCCAACGCCACCGCCAAGGCGGGCTGGCTGGTGATGCCCGAGCTGATGGTGCAGCACGGCATCAACTGCGCCTTCTCCGTGGCGGTGGGCATGGACAAGAGCCTCATCGGCCTTTCCACGGTGCCCCCCAATTCGCCCCCGGCGCCCAAGCTCTGGTACGACCTGCCCTACGCCGTGGCCCTGCGCGACTTCTTCAGCGAATTCAAGATGCGCGCCCAGCAGAACACGCGCTACATCGAGGCCGACATCGAGGAGGCCGTCCGCACCCACACCGTGGACACCCTGATCTCGATGCTCACCCGGGCCGACATCCAGAGCACGATCACGCCCGACGAGGGCCGCAACGTGCCCTGGCACTACAACAACATCCGCGGCGTCCAGACCGTGAAGCAGACCTGGGCGGCCCTGGACGGCATCAAGGAGCTGGTGAGCCTCAACCACCAGGGCCCCCTGGGCGAGATGGTGCGGGACCTCAAGGAGCGGGCCGTGGCCTTCCTGGAGGAACTGGTGGAAGAGGGCGGCTACTTTGCCGGCGTCGAAAAGGGCTTCTTCGTGGATTCCGCCAAGTACCCCGAGCGCAACGGCGATGGCATCGCCCGCGACGGCAAGGGTGGCGTGGGTGCGGGCAGCCTTGTGCTGCGGGATGCCGATTACATGGCTCCTGTCTGCGACCACTTCGGCCACAACGCCCTTCCGGCTGGAGTGAAGAAGGCCTGCGATCCCATCCAGGGCTGCACCCTCTGCAAGCCCGAGAAGATCGTTTTCATCGACGAGCTGGACCCCGAGGATTCCTGCCACAAGCGCCTGGAGAAGACCCTTCCCTACCGGAAGGGCAACTTCATCAAGCCCGAGGCGGAATGGGCCGGGGATGGCACGGTGTTGATCCAGCTCTTCGTGCCCCAGAACGAGGACATCGCCCCGGTCTACGCCGTGGAGATGGCCAAGAAGATGGGGCTGCTGGATCCCGAAGTCATCAACACGATGGTGCTGCACCCCTCCGAAGGCTGCTTCGTGGAGGTGAAGGGCAAGGTGGCCTTCGACATCGACAAGACCACCCTGAAGGTCCCCGAAAAGGAGATCATCCTCCCCGAGCAGGAACTGCGGGATGCGGTCAAGAAGGTGGGCCTCAAGGTTGTTGCGGGCACCGTGGGCGAGGACGAACACTCGGTCGGCCTGCGCGAGATCCTGGACATCAAGCACGGCGGCATCGAGAAGTACGGCGTGAAGTACCACTACCTGGGCACTTCCGTGCCCATCGGCAAGCTGGTGGATGCGGCCATCGAAACCGGCGCCCAGGCGATCCTGATCTCCACGATCATCAGCCACAACGATGTCCACCGGGCCCAGATGAAGAAGCTCGCCGAGCTCTGCCGCGAGAAGGGCATCCGCGACAAGGTGGTTCTGGTCGCGGGCGGCACCCAGGTGAACCGCGAGATGGCTGCGGAAACCGGACTCGACGCCACCTTCGGCCGCGGCACCAAGGGCATCCACGTCGTGAATGCCATGGTCAAGGTGCTCAAGGCCCGCGGGGTCGTGTAAAGGGATTCACCACGGAGGCACGGAGCGCACCGAGAAAAGGCGAACCCGCATTTCTCCGTGTCCTTCGTGTCTCCGTGGTGACTCTTTTCGGGGGTTCGCATGGCCGCTCAGATCGAGATCCTCACCCTCGAGGTGGGCTCGACCATCACGAAGGTGAACGGATTCCTCCGCCTTGCGGGCGGCGGCTTCGAGCATGTGGCCCAGGGGTTCGCGCCCACGAGCATCGCCCAGGGCGATGTGGGGATCGGGGTGGACGGGGCCCTGGCGGATCTCAAGGCGCGGTCGGGCCTGGATCCTGCGGGTGCCGAAACTTTCGTGAACAGTTCGGCGGCGGGCGGCCTCCGCATGACCGTGCACGGGCTGACCTACTCCATGACCGCGCGTGCGGCCCGGGAGGCGGCTCTGGGCGCGGGCGGCCTGGTGAAGATGGTCACGGCGGGAGAGCTGGACACCTTCGAGCTGGATGAGATCCGGGCCATCCACCCCAACCTGATCCTGCTGGCGGGCGGGGTGGATTACGGCGAGAAGGCCATCGTGCTGAAGAACGCCGAACGCCTAGCGGAACTGGGGCTGTCGGTGCCGGTGCTCTATGCGGGGAACATCGCCCTGCGCCGTCCCATCCAGGAGCGTTTCCAGGCGGCAGGCATCGAGCTGTTGCTGGCGGACAACGTGTTTCCCGATGTGGATGTGCTGAACATCGAGCCCTTGCGGCGCCTCATTCACGAAGCCTTCAACCGCCACATCATCCACGCGCCGGGCATGGCCCGCTTTGGCGACCTGACCCGCTGGGGCATCCTGCCCACGCCGGGGGCCGTGCTGAAGGGCGCCGAACTGTTCGCCGAGGTGGCGGGGGACTGCCTGGTCTTCGATGTGGGAGGCGCCACCACGGATGTCCACAGCGTCACCGAAGGCAGTGCGGAATGGACACCCCGCATGGTGGAGCCCGAACCTCGCGCCAAGCGCACCGTGGAAGGCGACCTGGGGGTGTTCGTGAATGCCCGGAACATCATCGACCTCGCCGCCAACCCTGAATGGGAGGCCCGTCTTTCCGAGGTGGAAGCCCTGCCGAGCAGCGAGCGGGCCCAGGAGATGACCCGAGCCCTCTGCGCCTTCGCCGTGGAAACCGGTGCCCGGCGCCACGCGGGCGCCGTGACGGACCTCTACACCCCAACCGGCCGAAAGCAGATCGTGAAGGGCAAGGACCTTTCTGCCGTGCGCTGGGTCATTGGCACCGGCGGCGCCCTCACCCGGATCGAAGGCGGCGAAGCCATCCTCCGCCGCATCTGCACCGGAGCCGGGAAGCACCTGCTGCCCGTGCCCGAATCGCAGATCCTCCTGGACCGCGACTACCGCTTTTCGGCCCTGGGCACCCTGGCCCAGGCCTATCCGGACGAGGTGAAGGCCACGTTTCAGCGTTGGATTGAAACCGCCTCCTAGCCTTCCCGCCCTTCTGCTGAAACGGAGTGATCCATGTCCAGCCGCACCCCACGCCTCGAAATCTTCCCGGACCGCATCACGGAAAACGCCCGCTCGGTGATCGGGCTGTGCCGTTCCCACGGCGCCCAGGTGGCCTGCGTGACCAAGGTGACGGCCGCCCACCCGGCCGTGGCGGAAGCCCTGGCGGCGGCCGACCCCGATCAGTTGGCCGACAGCCGTGTCTCCAACCTCCAGCGCATCGCCGAGCAGGGGATCCAGCTGCCGCGCCTGCTGCTGCGGCTTCCCACGCCCAGCGAGGCCCTGGAGGTGGTGCGGACGGCGGATCTCAGTCTGAATTCCGGCCTGGCCACCCTGCAGCGGCTGAACGAGGCTGCGGGATTCGCGGGGGTCCGCCATGGGGTTGTCGTCATGGTGGATGTGGGCGATCTGCGCGAGGGCATCTGGCCGGAACGCGCCGCAAGCCTGCTCCAGGTGGCGGCCCGGCTGGAGAACCTCGATCTGCTCGGCCTGGGCTGCAACCTGGCCTGCTATGGCGGCGTAATCCCCAGCGTAGAGAACATGCAGAAGCTCATCGAGGTGCGCGAGGCCTGCCGCAAGGCCACGGGTCTGGAGCTGAACCTGCTCTCCGGCGGCAACAGCGCCAATCTGCCCCTCCTGGCCTCTGGCAAGATGCCCAAGGAGATCAACCACTTCCGCATCGGCGAGGCCATCGTCCTCGGGCGCAATGTCATCGATCGCAGTCCCTGGCCGGGAACCCGGCAGGACACCTTCGTGCTCAAGGCTGAAGTCGTCGAACTGGAAATCAAGCCCAGCGTTCCCATCGGCGAGACGGGCCAGGATGCCTTCGGCGGAACGCCCACCTTCGTGGATCGCGGCCTTCGCAAGCGGGCGATCCTTAATATCGGCCGACAGGATGTTGTCGTGGACGGCATCGAGCCGCTGGATCCCGGCATCCTCGTGCTGGGGGGCAGCAGCGACCACCTGATCCTTGATGTGGAAGAGGCCGCCGAGCCCGTGAAGGTGGGCGACGAGCTGGCCTTCTACCCGGGCTACGGAGCCCTGCTGGCGCTCAGCACCAGTCCCTATGTCCAGAAGATCGTGATCCGCGGTTGAGGGGGTTGCCATGCTGTACCAGACCCACGCACGGGTTCACCTCGGAAACATCCGCGCCAATCTGGAAGCCATTCGGCAAAGGGTGGGGCCGGACCGCAAGATCCTCATGGCGGTCAAGGCCAATGGGTACGGCCACGGTTCGGTCGAAGTCGCGCGGATGATTGCGGCCACGGGCGCTGCGGATCTGGCGCACCGACGTGTCCAGCCGCTGCAGGAAGGGCAGCACGCTGCGCAGCAGCTGCACGCCGGCCCCGGTGAGCTCCACCTTGCGCGTGCCGCGGACGAACAACGGCGCGCCGAGCTCGTCTTCCAGGGCCTTGATCTGGCGGCTGATCGCGGGCTGCGTC
>MWBB01000072.1 GCA_002068835.1 Acidobacteria bacterium ADurb.Bin340
ACCGCGAAAAGGCCGAGCACCTCGGCATCGCCCGCTACCTCCGCGTCCCCGCCCCGGGCCTGCACCCGAGCTTCATCCGCTGCCTCACCCGGCGGACGATG
Source organism: Acidobacteria bacterium ADurb.Bin340 (assembly GCA_002068835.1). GTDB lineage: Bacteria > Acidobacteriota > Holophagae > Holophagales > Holophagaceae > MWBB01. The sequence continues at coordinate 102 of MWBB01000072.1, forward strand.
GAGGCGCTGGGGTAGGATCGTTGACAATGATTCATGGGGGGAGGGTAAATTTGGCCCACAACCTCCATGGAGATCGCATGAAGCGATGCCTTCTAACCCTCGCCACCGTTTTGCTTCTTGGAGCCGGCCTATTCGCTGCCTCGCAAACCACCCCTTGCCTAAGCAGTTGTCCCCATCACGGACGGCCTCTTACCCGCTCCACAGTCACTTGTGATGGAAATGGCAAACTCATTTCAGCCATCTGCCACTTTGAATGCGGATGCACTATCAATCGCACCGAACAAGGTGGAGGAAACGATGACAAGAAAAAGGCCTTTGAGCGTGCCAATAATTGAAAAATATAATATGAAAACCCACGCATTGCTTCATTCCGCAACCGCTGCAATTATAATTTTTATATCGCAAATTCCACTCAAGTCCCAGGGCTATTCTATATTTTATAGAAATCCACAACATGCGACTGTTGTGGAAAGTTGGCGCGAGGGCGACCAGATCCTAGCGGGTGCGCCCGGAAAGCCCGTGGTGGTGCTCGACCGGAACGGGAGCCCCGCAAGCAAAGCGATCACGCCACCACCCCCACCATCCGTCATCGCCAGCAACGATCCAAAGGGTCCAGAGGTGCCCCGCTTTCGGCAAGGCGCTTGGTGGTCCCTGGTCGAAAGAACAGGGCGTCACCTCCAGGCTCAAAATCGATGGACCACCGACAGCACCCTGCTCCGCTGGCAGCCCCAAACGCAGACCTGGGAACCCTGGGCCAAAGCTACGGACATCGAAGCCGCAGCCTTCGAACCATTGGATGAGCGTCGGGTCCTGCTGCTGGCCTGCCACGACACACGTACGGGGGAGCGCCACCTGGCGGGCCTGCTGACCCCGTCGGGCTTCGAAGCCCGGGAGGCCCTTCCCTACCCCAAGCCCGAGGACCGGCTCCCGGAGGGCCTGGACAAGGATCTCTGGAACCGCTGCCTCAGCAGCCGGGACGACCACATGGTCTACGCCTACTTTCCCGGAGCAGGGCGCCTCTTCGGCTTCGACCAGGAGACCCTGGCCTGCCGGACCTTCAAGGAACCCTGGCCCCGCCTGGACCCGGACCACATCCGGGAGCAGCTTGCCAAGCCCCATCCCCGGATGCCCCAACTGGGGCGGGTGCTCAGCCTCACGGGCCATCCAGGCCTGGGGGAAGCGTATTTCACGCCCATGGCCCCCGGCAGCATGGCCTTCGTCTACCGCCTCCTGGACCACGAGGCCGAACAGCAATACGCGTTGGCCTCTGGCGAGAATCCCGGAAATCCAATCCTGGTGACCCGCGCCCTGCGCCTGTCGCCCTTCGATTCGGAAACCTTCGAACTCACGGTGCAGAAGCCCCTGACCTTCGAGCCCTGGATCTGGGATGACGCCACGGCCACCTTCCGGCCCATCCCGGCATCGCCGAAGCCTGCAGCGAAGGCAAAACCAGCCCTCCCGGAACGGCCCGGACCTTCGAAAAGGCAGGCCCCCGTCAAGCCCTGATCCTCCAGCACCCCCTTCGTCCGGAGCCTGCCCGCCATGGCCACCCGTCTGATCATCCGCACTCAGCGCACCGTCCTGGCCCTCCTGATGGCGGTCGGCACCCTCTCCGCCCAGCAGATCCCGGCCTCGGCCTGCCGACAGGTGTGGGATGGGGATCGACTGGTCACGGTCAGCACCGAGGGCGGTCGGCGGGTGGAGGTGGAGGAACGGTCCGACAGGGCCCGGCCCGGCGCGCCGCCCCGGGCGCCCCAAGTGCTGGCGGTGCCCCCCGGCATCCACGTGCGCTACGCCCACCAGGGGACCTTCTACGGCCACCGTTTCGACCGCGAAACCCGGACCGCCCACCTGCTCCGCTCCCGGGACGGCCGCCGCTGGGAGGTGTTCGGGCGGCTGGCCGGGGGGCACAGGCTGCTGGAGTTCCGGCACCTGGAGGATGGCCGGGTGCTTCTGGTGGCGGCGGTGGCGCCTTTCCAGACCGAACAGGGCGCTTCGCCCGTGGCCCTGGCCCGGGTGCTGGAAACCGGAGAAGCGCAGATCGATGAGCTGGTGGACCTGGGGCTGGGCGCCTGGGAACGGGTTCCGGCCACCCGGAACCAGTGGCGCCTTAAGGCCCCGTTCCTGGCCCTGGAAACGATGGGGCTCTGGACCCAGGCCTTCCACCTTCCGGGCCGCGTGGTGCTGGTGGATCGCTGGCGGGGCCTCTTCTTCGTCTTCGATACGGAACGGGGTCGGCTCCAACGCACCAGCCAGGTCTTCGGTCTCCGGCCTGACCAGATGGAGCCCGAGGACGAATTCTGCGTGCTGGGCCTCCAGCCCCGGCCCGAAGGCACCCTGCTGGTGGCCACCCGGGAACAGGGCGCGCTGCTGTTCGCCCGCAAGGACCACCCCACCCCTCCGGTGGACGGTTCGCCCGGATGGTTCCGGAAGGCGCGGCCCGCCCAGGCCGACAGCCTCCGCAGCTACCCGAAGGTGCAGTGGTGGACCTTCCACCCGGATGGCGCCGTGTTCGAGGCAATCACCGCCCCCGAAGGCCTGCCGTCAAGGCTGGACAGCCCCGAGGTGCTTGCAGGATTCCGCTTCCGCATGGGCTCCGATGGGAACCCCCGACCTGAATTCCGTCTGGTGCCACGACCCGGCGATCCCTCCCCCGAGGACCGCTGACGGGCCGCAGTCTGCGATCCTGGGGGTTCTCCAGGGAGCATCACGATGGCGACGATCATCCTCGGCGGAGGCGTTTCTGGTCTGCTGACCGCGTGGCATCTGCACCGGCGGGGCGAGGCGGTGGAGGTGTGGGAGGCGGAGGCCGAGCCGGGCGGATGGGTGCAGACCCTGCCCTGGAACGGACCGGGCGGCGAGCCGGGCCGGGTGGAGAAGGGCCCCCAGGGCATCCTGGTGCGCGCCGGCAGTCCCGCGGATCGGCTCTTCAAGGCCCTGGACCTGCCTCTGAACAGCCCGGGCAAGGGCGCCCGCTGGGTGGGCAAGGGGGACCAGCTCATCCCGGTGCCCGCGCATCCGATGGGCCTGGCCACCAGCCCCCTGATGTCGCTCCGCACCAAGCTGCGCATGGCCCTGGAGCCTTTCCAGCCCGTGCGCCCGGCGGAGCCCGAGGAGGGCCTGTTCGAATTCATCGCCCGGCGGGCGGGCCGCGGCATGGCGGAGGAACTGCTGGCCCCCATGGTGGCGGGCATCCTGGCCGCGCCGCCCCACCTGCTGAGCGTGGACGCCATCCCCCTGCTGCGGAAATGGGAATCCCACGGCAGCCTCTTCAACGGCGTGCGCAAGAGCGGCATCAGCCACCTGATGGTGCCCGAAGGCGGCATGGGCGCCCTGTCCAGCCGCCTGGCGGAGCGGGTGCCCCTGGTGCGCACGGGTCTGCGGGCCACGGCCCTGGAGCACCTGCCCGGGAACCGCTGGGCCGTGTCGGCACCGGGCCACCGGGCCGAGGCCGATCGCGTGATCCTGGCCCTGCCCGCCTTCGAGGCGGCGCCCCTGCTGGCGCCCCTGGCCCCCGCGGCCTCGGAAGCCCTGGCGAGCATCCCCTACACCTCCGTGAAGCTCTGGCACAGCCGCCACACACCGCTCATGCCCTTCGCCGACGGCTTCGGCTTCCTCATCGATCCCCCCAGCGGGCGGCCCTACCTGGGAACGCTGGTGCCCAGCTGGATCGACCGGGGCTGCGCGCCGGAGGGCCTCATGCAGCTCCGCAGCTTCATCGGGGATTCCACCCTCTGGGAGGATCCGCGCCCCGAGGAGCCCAAGGACTGGGCCTGGACGGAAGCGCGCCTCAAGCGCTGGCTCCCGGCCCTGGCCCCCGCCCTGCAGACCCGCGAGGAGGTGAGCCCCAACGCCATCCCCCGGGCCGAGAAGGGCCACCGGGCCCGGGTGCGCACGGCCGTGGAGGCCCTGCCGAAGGGCCTCGACTGGATCTCCAACGCCCGCTTCGGCCCCGGCGTCCGGGATGTCATCGAAGGCCTGGAGGACTGGGCTTAAAGGTTCACCACGGAGACACGGAGGACACGGAGAAAAACCTGCTTTTGAACCGTTCTCCGTGTTCTTTGTGTCTCCGTGGTGATTGCTGCTCAGTTTTCCGGTTTCCCGATCCAGGCGTAGAAGCTGGGCAGGGCCAGAAGGGTGAACAGGGTGCTGGTGACGAGGCCGCCCACCATGGCAATGGCGAGGGGCCGCTCCAGCTCGGAACCGCCGAAGCCGAGCAGCATGGGCAGCAGGCCCAGGATGGAGGCGCCAGCGGTCATGAGCTTGGGCCGTACGCGCCCCAGGCTGGCTTCGCGCAGGGCCTCCTCGAAGGGCGTGCCCTGGGCCATGAGGCCCTTGGCCTGGGTGATGAGCACCAGGCTGTTCTGCACCGCCACGCCCAGCAGACCGATCATCCCCACCAGGGAACTGATGTTCCAGGTCTCCCCCGCCAGCCAGAGAGCGAAGAGAGCGCCCGCGAAGGCATCGGGCAGGGTCGCCACCACCACGAGCACTTCCCGCCACCGGCGCAGCGCCAGGTAGAGCAGGCCGGCCACCAGCGCCAGGGAGAGCCCCACCGCCAGCATCAGCCGCCGCTGGGTGTCCCGGGCTTCCTCGATCTTCCCGCCCAGGCGCAGCAGCGTGCCCGGAGGCAGCGGGACGCCCTCCAGGGCCGCTTCGATGCGCCGGGCGGTGCCGCCCAGATCGCCCGTGGTGCGGACATTGATGCCCAGGCGGCGCTCGCCGCCTTCCCGCCGGACGAGGGCCGGGGAGGAAACCTCCTCGAAGCGGACCACCTGACCCAGGCTCAGCACCCGTCCCCCTTCCAGCACCAGGGGCGTCCCTCCCAGCTGCATCGGACTGGGCGTCCCCGAGCCCTGGAAACGCACGAGGCGGGGAATGGCCTGGGGCCCCTCGAAACGAGGTTCCAGCGCCACGCCCTGCAGGGCCGCCTGAAGGGTGGCGGCCACGGCACTGCGGGGCACGGCGAGGCGGCGCAGGGCCTCCTCATCGATCACGGCCCGGCATCCCACCAGGGGTTCCGGCGTATCGGGGCTTGCGCTTCGCACCCCTTCCACGTGGGCCAGCCGCTCCAGCAGTTCCGGCAGGGCCGCCCGGAGCGCCTCCAGGTCCCGATGGTGGAGCTTCACCTGGATGTCCGCCGGGGTGCCGCCGATGCCTTCGGCGATCCGCTCCTGCATGGGCGTGTTCACATCCACGGGGAAAGGCATGGCTTCGGCGGCTTCCGCCACGGCCCGCTCCACGGTGCGCGCATCGGCCTTCGGTGCGAGGATCACCATCACCTCGCTGTCCGTCATGGGGCAGGGATCCTCCGTCACATCGGCCCGCCCGCTGCGGCGGTACACCGAAGCGACACCGGGAATGGCCATCAGGCGCCGGTCCAGCAGCAGGTTGGCGCGGTCCACCGCCTCCAGGCTGCTTTCGGAGGGCACTTTGGAAAGCAGCATGAAGGCCCGTTCATCCAGGGTGGGCAGGAAGTTGCTCCCCAGGTGGAAGGCCATCCAGAGGCAGGGGATCGTCAGCCCCAGGGCCAGCAGCCGGACCTGGAGACCGTGGCCCAGGGCCCAGTCCAGGGCGGGCCGGTAGAGGCGTTTCACGGCGCGCACCAGGGCCGGTTCCTCCAGGCGTTCCGAAGGCGGCAGCAGTCGCTCCGTGAGCACGGGCACCAGGGTGAAGGCCATGAGCAGGCTCAGGGTCATGGCCGAGGCCACGGCCAGGGCCAGGGGCGCATAGAGTCGGCCCGCCAGCCCCCCCATGGACAGCAGGGGGATGAAGACCGCGAGGATCACCAGCACCGCCGTGAGGATGGGCATGGCCACTTCCGAAGCGGCGGAAGCCAGCACGGTCGAGCGAGGGGATTCCGGATGCTGGCTGAAGCGGTGGGCGAGGTTCTCCACCATGATCACGGCCGCATCCACCAGCAGGCCCACGGCGATGGCCAGGCCGCCGAGGGTCATGGCGTTCAGACCCAGCCCCGCGGCGTGGAGCGGAAGGGCCGCGCCGAAGGTGGCGAGGGGCAGCACCGCCAGCACGGGCAGGGCCGCCCGGAAGCGCCCCAGCAGGGCCACCAGGATGCCCGCCACCAGGACTCCCCCCAGCAGCAGGGCCAGGGACACCCCGTTCAGGGCGTGCCTGACCAGGCCGCCCTGGTCGTAGAGGAGATCAAGGCTCATCCCTTGGGGCAGCCCCTTCCGCACCTCCGCCAAGGCTCTCCGGGCCGCCTCCGCCACCGCCAGGGTGGGGGCCGAAGGCTGTTTCACGATGCGGAGGCTGAGGACCTCTCGACCGTTGTTCCGGGCCAACCCCCGCCGGAAGGCCGGGGCTTCGCGGACTTCGGCCACCTCTCCCAGGGCCACGGTGCCGCGGGCGGCTGGGACCGGAAGGCGGCGCACGGCTTCGGGCGAGGCGGCCAGGGTGCCCGCGGTGACGAACCAGGCCTTGTCCTGGACTTCCAGAACACCCACCGAAGCATCCTGGTGGCTGCCTTCCAGGGCGGTCACCACCGCCTCCAGCGCCACGCCCAGCTGCTGGGCCCGCTCAGGCACCAGAGCCACTTCCAGGGCCCGCTCCTGGCCGCCCAGCAGCTCCACCCGCGCCACCCCGGGCACGGCCTGGAGCCGGGGCACCAGCACCTGCTCCGCGTGGTCCCGCAGACGCAGCGGGTCCGTCCCCGGGCCCTCCAGCACGATCTCCATCACTTCGTGCAACCGCCCGGAAGCACTGCTCACCAGGGGCGGACGGACCGAGGACGGGAAGCTCCCGCCCAGGGCCGACAACCGCTCCGATACGCCCTGGCGGGCCTGCCAGAGATCCGTGCCTTCCTCCAGCGCCACCACCACCTGAACCAGTTCCGGCAGCACCAGGGTGGTCACCCGCTTCACGCCGGGCATGCCGCCCAGGGCCTGCTCCACGGGCTGGGCCACACTGCGCTCCAGGTCCGGCGGAGCGAGCCCAGGCCCCTGGACCAGCACGCTCAGGATGGGCAGCCCCAGATCCGGGAAGAGATCCCGCTTCAGACGAGCGAAGCTGAAAACCCCCGCCACGCCCCAGATCAGGGCCAGTGCGAAGATCCATCCCCGGCGCGGGAGCAGCGCCGCGAACCAGCGCTGGAGCCTCGATTCAGTGGACATGGCCTTCCTCCCCTTCCGGCGTCGCGAGCTTCTGCTGAAGGGCCTTCAGCAGGTAGGCGCCTTCCGCCACCACGGTTTCGCCGGGCTTCACGCCTTCCAGCACCAGCACGGCATCCCCCGTATCCAGCCCCCGGACCACCGGGCGGAACGCGGGCCGTTCGCCTTCCACCACGAAGACCCCCCACCGACCGTCCACCCGCTGGAGCGCCGAAGCGGGCAGGAAGATCCCTTCGCCCAGGGCCACCCGGACTTCCACGGGGGTGCCCGGGAGGGGCCGGGCGGCCCCTTCGAGGCGCAACCGGTAGGCCAGGCGCCCCGTATCGCCCGTAAGGGCGGCGGGAGCCGTTTCGCGAGACGCACGCACTCGGCCTGGGCGGCCTGGAAGCGGCCCAGCTCCTGGCCAGCCTCCACCCCCTGCCCCGGCTGCACGGACCAGGCCAGCACCACGCCCCGGGCAGGCGCCTTCACGGACAGCGTGGCGCCCGCCTCGCCGGTTCGCAGCCCCACGGCCTCCAGCCCCAGCCGCGCCGCAGCCTCGGCCGCCTGGGCGGCGGCCACCTCGTTCCGGGCGGCTTCCAGGTCCCGTCGGGCCCCGGCCCCCGCATCGAACAGACGCGCCTCCCGCGCCGCCTCCGACCGGGCCCGTTCCAGAGCCGCTTTCGCGGACAGCCACTCCGCCGAGAGCCGCGCCAGTTCAGGGCTCTGCACCTGGGCCAGCAGGGCGCCGGCCCCCACGGGTTGTCCCGGGGCCGCCCGAAGACGCCCCACCAGGCCTTTCACGGGGCTGGCAAGGACCGCAGTGGCGCTTTCGTCGCCGGTGGCCTCCCCCGGCATCCATCGGTATTCCAGCCTCGGCGGCGGCACCTTCAGGCGCACCAGCCCCTCCACCGCCTGGGCATCGGAAGGGCCGTGGCCGTGATCGTGATCGTGGGCCTCCGCCGGAGGCTTGGAGGCATGCTTGCAGCCGACGCCGAACACCAGGCAGGCGGCCAGGGGCAGAACCATGGGCTTCATCGGGTCACCTCGGGAAGGAAGGCCTGGAGCTCTGCGGCGTCGCAGGCTCGGCGGTGCTGATGCTGGAGGGTTGCCACCTGGCCTTCCAGCAGCTGGCGGCGCAGGGGCAGGGCTTCGGAAGGCCGCTCGCGCCCTTCCGACAGGCGAAGGGCCACGGCCTGAAGGGCCTGGGTGAAGTCCGGCGGAGCGGGTTCCGGCTCCGGCCCGTCCCAGCGGGCCAGAACCGCCTGAAGGCGGGCCTCCAGCTCCCTCTCGCCCAGGGCGGCTTCGTCGGCGCGCACCCGGGCCCGGGCCTCGGCCTCCCGGCGCAGGGCAGCGTTCTCGCCCGGCCGCGGCAGGCGCAAGGCCAAGCCCAGCCGCGCCACCTTCTCGTCTCCCTCCCGGGCGTAGGCGCCGCGAAGGCTCCAGCGGGCCCGGGCCTGGGCCTCCTCCAGCCTCAGGGCCTGAAGGTCCAGTTCTGTTTCAGCGCGAAGCGCCTGGAAGAGAGGGCTCCGGTCCCGGAGGACCTCGACCTCGGGCAACGGGCTGGTCGGCAGCGGATCCGGCTCCGCCAGCGGCAGAGGTTCCGGCGGCAGATCCGCCCAGCGGCGCAATGCCGACCAGGCTCGGGCCTGATCGGCGCGGGCTTCCGAAGCTTCCAGGCGGGCCTTCATCAGCTCCCCCTCCACCAGGGCGGCCTGGAACGCGGGATCGGCCCCTTCGGCCACCCGCATCCGGGCCACCTTCCGCCAAGCCTCCACCGTGGCGAGATCCGCCGTCCGCAGCGCCAGCAGGCGCTCCGCCCGCCAGGCATCCAGGTAGGCGATCCGCAGCTGGAGGGCGTCCTCGCGGCGGGCGGCCTCCCGCATGAGGGGATGGGCGGCGCCCAGGCGCTGCTCCAGACGGCGGCGCACCCCCGGCGCGAAGATCAGGGGCAGGTCCACCTCCAGGGCCTGGTCCGTGGTGGAAGGCCCCACGGGCGCCCGCCGGGGTCCGGCTTCGTAGCCCAGGGTGGGGCCTTCCCGAAGGCCACCGCGGGTTTCCTGCAGGCGCAGCCGCTGGGAGGCGAGGGCTGCTTCAGCCCGGTTCAAGGCCGGTGCGGGCCGCGCCCGGGCCTGCAGGTCCTGGAAGGTGAGGGGAACCGGGCCCGCCTGCGCGCACAGCAGGCACGGCACGGCCCCGAAGAGGGCGATGGATCGCATGGGAAGCCTCGAAATGAACGGGAAACGGGCCCCGGCAGGCCGGGGCCATTCGCAGATCCGGGGGCTTCAGGCCCGGGGCGGCGCGGTTTCCGGTTCGAGGCTGCGGTCCAGCACCTGGGGCGCGGCGGCCGCTTCGTAGCGGATGCGGGGCAGCGGATCCGCAGGCGGAGCCGCGGGCCCGGCCGACAGGAGGGCCGGTGCGCAATCATCCACGCAGAGGATGTGGGGCGCCCGGTCCGCATGGCCCCGGGGACCTTCCTCGCAGTGGTCGTGGGCCATCCCGCCCAGGAAGACCGCGATCACCAGCAGCAGGCCCAGCGCGGCCCAGCGCCTGAAGGGCGCTCCGGGGCGGAAGCTGCGGAAAGGGATCCTGGCCACGGATCCATCCTGCCATGAACTAGACTGATCGCCATGGACGCCCGCCTGGACACCGTGCTGGAGCGCTGGGGCTGCCGCGATCCGCGGCCCCTCAGCGGAGATGCGGGGGCCCGCCAGTACTTCCGGGTGGATCATCCCCAGGTGGGCACGGCCCTGGTGGTGCTCTATCCGCCTGCTCCCGCCGAAGGGCTGGATGACCCCTACTTCGACTACCGCGCCCTGCAGGCCTACCTGGATCCCGTGGTGCGGGTGCCCACCACCCTGCAGCACTGCGACGAGCACCGGGCCATGCTCCTGGAGGACCTGGGCGACGAAACCCTGGAGCGGCGCCTCACCCTGCACCCGGAAGAGGAGGAGCGCTGGGCCGCCGCCGTGGCGGAACTGCTGGGCGCCTGGGCGGGCCTGCTCACCCAGGGCGCGCCGAACCGGGCCTTCTTCATGCTGCGGGCCTTCGACCGGCCCAAGTTCGACTTCGAGTGGGGCTACTGCCGGGACCACTTCTTCCGGGATTTCCTGCAGAAGGATCCGCCCCGCTGGCTGGACCGCCTCATGGGGGAGGTCCACGGCGACCTGGAACCCCGGGCCCGCCACCTGGCCCACCGGGATTTCCACGTGCGCAACCTCATGGTGCGCGGCGGCCACTTGGTGGTGCTGGATTTCCAGGACGCCCGCCGGGGCGCCGCCACCTACGATCTGGCCTCCATCCTCTTCGACGGCTACTGGGACTGGAGCTCCGAACCCCGGCGCCTGCTCATGGAAGGCCTGCGGGGCGAACTGGACTGGAGCGAGCGCCTGCTGTGGGAGGAGCTGAACCTTTCAGCCCTCCAGCGGAACTTCAAGGCCCTCGGCACCTTCGGCTTCCAGATCATCCACCGGCGCAAGGCCCACTTCGCCCCCGCCGTTCCCCGCACCCTGCGCCACATCCTGGGCCACTTCCAGCGCCTCAACCACGGCGAAGGCGTGCTCCAGACCGAACACTGGCTCCGCCTGGCCGAGCAACGGCTGCTGGGAAGGTAAGAAAAGGATTCACCACGGAGACACGGAGGGCACTGAGAACTGATTAAAAAATCAAAATAAAAACACACAAAAATGATTTTTTATTCTTTTTTAAATCCTTTCTCCGTGTTCTCCGTGTCTCCGTGGTGAAAATCCTTTACGGATTCCACTCCACATCGGCCGTGCCGCTGAGGGCGTTCTCGGCGCGGGCGAGGGCGAAGAGC
>MWBB01000073.1 GCA_002068835.1 Acidobacteria bacterium ADurb.Bin340
GCAGGTGCAGCACGCCCCGCTGCCCCGTGGCGCAGCGCAGCTCCGTGGGCTCGCCGTTGAGGAGGGCCCGGCAGTATCGGAACCGGTCGGCCCAGGCCAGGGCGCTGCGGGCCCCGAGGGCGTCGGTCTCCTCGCCGCAGACCCCCAGCCACGCGAAGCCCGTGCGTCCCTCCGCCCGGAGGCGTTCGAGGGCGCCCAGCTGGGCCACGATCTGGCCCTTGGCGTCGCAGGCCCCCCGGGCCACGAGGCGGTCGCCCTCCCACCTCGGCATCAGGAAGGGGGGCACCGTGTCCAGATGGGTGGAGAGGAGCACCCGGGGCGTGCCCCAGGTGGCGAGCACGTTCACACGGCCGGGCTCCGGCTCCGCCACCTCGATCTCGGCGCCCAGGCGCCGCAGCTCGGGCAGGAGCACGGGGAGCAGGGCGGCCTCGCGGCCGCTGCAGCTGTCGGTGGCGCACAGGGCTTCCAGCAAGGGGAAGGCGGTGCGCTCCAGGGATCGGGGGGTGGGGATGTCCACGCAGGCCTCCAATCCGAAGGAGCCTCGTGAACCCACCCTGGCCCCCGCAGGGATCCAGGCTTGTGTCCTCAGGCACTCCGCAGCGGTTGTATCCCGCCGCGACAGCCGCCGGGTGTTAGCCCGGTCGTCCAAGGTCCAGGGCGGCGACCCCTGAAACCCTTCGGCGATCCTCCCCTTTCACCGGCCGTCGTCGGAGTGCCCTCCTCGGACCGGCTACTGATGGGGACCGCTCCTCCATCGGTGGTTCCACCCTGCCATGGCGTCGGGGCGAAGGGCAAGTCAGGAGGTGCTCCGCAACAGGCTGAATCGTTTGGGAACGGCTGGGGTCTGGGCTCCGGCCTCCGCGGCGCGGGCGTGTTCGGCGGCCTTCCGGGTTTCCTGGGCCAGGAGCCAACGGAAATCCCAATCCCTTTCCACCTGGAGGTTCATCTGTTCCCTGCGCCAGGGGTCCCGGAAGTGCCTCTGCATCCAGTGGGCCAGTTCGAAGGTGTGGGCGGGAGCCTCAGGACCCAGCAAAAGGCCCTCCAGGGTTCGCAGCAGGGTTTCCAGGTCCGGGAAGGGGGCCTCCACGGCCAGCAGCCGACCCAGGAGGTGGTGCAGGGCCGGATGGAGGTCCACCGGGCCGTGGGGGGAATGGCTGCGGGCCCGGGCCCAGGACGCCTCGGGGCGGCGCGGATCGGCCAGGGGGCGGCCCGTGAGCAGCACATGGAAGAGGGCGCCGAGCTGGAAGAGGTCCAGGCCCACCGGATCCGTTGCTCCAGGATGGAGGAAGGGGGCGAGGGCGGCCTTGGCATCCGGCGTTCGGGGCAGGGATTCGCAGAGCACTCGGGCGATGGGCGCATCCAGCACCCGCACCAGGCCCTGGTAGCCGAGCCAGACGGCGTGGGGGGTGAGGGTTCCGTGGGGCAGGCGGGCCACATGCATGCGGTGGACGCCCCGGGCCACGCGGGCCAGCACCGAGAGCGCCAGGTCCGGGGGCAGACCATGGCCCAGGGTCTTCACCACCTGCGCCAGGCTGAGGCCGGGGAGGTGGTCGCAGGCCAGCAGGGGCACGGGGTCGTCCTCGATCAGGAAACGCAGCCCTAGCGCCCGCTCGTAGCCGAGGTTCAGCACCTCCCGCACCGCGAGATGCAGGCGGCTTCCGATGCGCGCGGCCCGCTGGAATTCCCCCGAGAAGAGCCGTACCAGCAGGTGGCGGCCGAAGTGCTCGCCGTTCAGGGCCACGCCCCGGTAGAGGCTGCCGAAGGGGTCGAGGGCCAACCGCTCCGAAAGCAGCAGGTTGCCCTGGCGGTGGAAGGGGCTGTGGGCGATGCGGGCGCCGGTCAGCAGGCGGCTGCCCCCTTCGGGATGTTCCAGGGAAAGCTCGGCGTGCGGGGACATGGAGGACCTCGTCCTGGAGTTTCGGTGCCGCATTCAAAGGCTCCGCGGCACCCGGGTGAACGGGTGACGCTCGGCTTGTAACCTCCCTGCGAACGCGCCAACCTGGGCCCCATGTCCGCAGCCTCCACCCGCGCCATCGCTTTGGCCCTCATCGCCAACGGGGGCATTGCCGCCGCCAAGTTCGGGGTTTTCGCCCTCACCCGCAGTTCCAGCCTGCTCACGGAGGCCATCCATTCCGTGGCGGATTGCGCCAACCAGGTGCTGCTCTACCTGGGCATGCGCCAGGGCCAGGCTGGCCCCACGGCGCGCCATCCCCTGGGCCGCGGCAAGGCCGCTTTCGTGGCCAGTTTCCTGGTGGCCCTCCTGCTGTTCAGCGTGGGCGGGATCTACTCCATGTTCGAAGGCATCCACAAGATCCTTCATCCGGAACACCCCCACGATCTGGGCTGGGCCGTAGGCCTGCTGGTCTTCGCCATCGGCCTCGAAGGCTGGTCCATGCGGGGCGCCCTGAAGGCCGCAGCCCCCGAGCGGCGGGGGCGCCCCCTGATGCGCTACGTGCGGGAGAGCAGCAGCACGGAACTGGTGGTGGTGCTGGCGGAGGACTTCGCCGCCCTGGTGGGCCTCGTGCTGGCCCTGGGCGCGGTGCTGCTCACGTGGTCCACGGGGAATCCGATGTGGGATGGCATCGGCAGCGTGGCCATCGGCCTGCTGCTCATCGCGGTGGCCCTGTTCGTGGGCGTGGAGGTGACCAGCCTCCTGCTCAACGAGGCGCCGCCCCTGGCGCTGCGTGCGGCCCTCCGCGAAGCCGTGGCGGAGGATCCCCAGGTGGAGCAGGTGCTTCACATCGTGGCCGTCATCATCGGCAGCGACCGGCTCATGGTGAGCCTCCAGGTGCAGTTCCGGGAGCAGCCCACCGGGCAGGCCCTGGTGGAGGCCATTGATGCGCTGGAGCGCCGGTTGAAGGCCCGCTTCCCGCAGATCCGGCACCTTTTTGTGGAGCCGGATAAGGCATGAGAGCGCCTAACAAAACTCCCGAGGAGCCGCGACGATGTCAAACCGCGTGAACCAGCCAGGAAGAGGCCGCACCGCGATGGGGTTCCATCGTGGAAGGGCTCTGACGCCGCTGGGCGCGCGGTTTCACATCGTCCCGAAGGGCTGGGGCGGCGGGAGCGCCGGCTCCAGCAAGCAAGGCTTGCTGGGAGCGCAGCCCGGTGGGCTGCGCGATAGCCGCCTGCTCCTGGGTGCGTCAGCCGCCTCGTCCGTAGGCCCCACTACGGCCATCGGCGCCTTCCTTCCCACGCTCGCCCGGCGCTCCCAGCGCGGCCCGCGCGAGTTCTGTTAGGCGCTCTCAGCCCCGTCCCTTCCAGGCCTTCATGCGGTCCACCCAGGCCTCGGCCCAGCCGGGGTTGGCGCCGAAGTGGAGGTGGGCGTAGGAGGCCAGCAGATTGCCTTCCGCATGGCCCTCCGGCGCGCCCTCGCCACGGAGGTTGGCGGCGTGCCAGGCGGGTGAGGTCGGGGCATCTTCCCGAACGCTGTGGTGGAAGCCGTGGGCCCTGCCTTCGGCGCCTTCCGGCGCGAGCAGGGTGTCCCGGAGGACGTGCAGCCGCTGGTAGCCGAAGGACTGCAGGCTCCCGGTCATGCGGAAGCGGCCCGGGATCACGCCCGCCATGGGGTGGGCGCAGCCCTCCAGGTCCACCAGGGTTTCCCCCAGGGCCAGGTAGCCGCCGCACTCCGCCAGGATGGGCAGGCCCGCCCCGTGGGCACGGCGCAGGTCCGCGTGGAGGGCCCGGTTGGCGGCAAAGGTGGCCGCATGCAGTTCCGGATAGCCGCCCGGGAGGTAGAGCCCCGCCACGCCCTCGGGCAGCCGCTCCCGCAGGGGCGAGAAGGGCACCCAGCGCACCCCCAGGCGCTCCAGGCGATCCAGGGTGTCTGCGTAGCAGAAGCTGAAGGCTTCGTCCCTTCCCAGGGCCACGGGCAGGTCGCCGGGCCTGGCCGTTTCAACGAAGGGGCGTCCGGGCACGGGCCGCGCCAGATCGGCCAGGGCCTCCAGGTCGAGGGTCTTGGACAGTTCCTGTCCCAGCCGGTCCAGGGTTTCGTCGAGGCCCGGGAGTTCGTGGGGCTGGTGGAGCCCCAGGTGCCGTTCCGGAATCCGGATCTCCGGGCGCTCCGGCGCCCAGCCCAGCACGGGCACGTCCGTGTGGGCCTGGATGGCCGCCTTCTGGAGCTGGAAATGGCCTTCGCCGCCCAGCCGGTTGAGGATCACGCCCGCCAGCTTCAGGTCCGGCCACAGACGGGCGTGGCCCAGCACCGTGGCCGCCACGCTGCCCCCCACGCCGGCCCCATCCACCACCAGCACCACGGGCAGGCCCAGGCGGTGGGCCAGATCGGCGCTGGAACCCTCGAAGGTCACGGGATCGGCGCCATCGAAGAGGCCCATCACCCCTTCCACCAGGGCCAGGTCCGCGTCCGCGGCGCCCCGGGCCAGGGTTTCCCGCAGGCCGGGGTCCTCCTGGAAGAAGCCATCCAGGTTCCAGCAGGGGCGCCCGGCGGCGATGGCGTGGAGCTGGGGATCCAGGAAGTCCGGGCCCGCCTTGAAGGGCGCGATGGCCACGCCCCGTTGGCGGAAGGCCCGCAGCAGGCCTGCGGCCAGGGTGGTCTTGCCGCAGCCCGAGTGGGTGCCTGCCAGCAGAAAGGCCCTCATGGCCGCGCAGCCCCGAGGATCCGCGCCCAGGCGCCGGGCCGGAGGCTGCGCTGGAGGTGCTCCGCCCAGCGCTGGAGGCGCTGCTCCAGGGGATCGGCCACGTGGATCGGAAGCTCCGGGAAGCCCCGGTCCCGGCGCACCTGGTTGAGGAAGGCGCTGCGCCAGGCGTCCGAGGCCAGCAGGCCGTGGAGGTACGAACCCATCGCCCGGCCCTCGCGCCAGCCCATGGCCGCGCCGCCCGTGGACAGGGGCTCGCCCTGCTCCGCAGCGAGGCGCGTGAACCCGTGGTGGATCTCGTAGCCCGAAAGTGCGTGCCCGGCTTCGGGCCAGCGCGAAACCACCTCCGAGGGGCGGGTGAGCTTCCGGGCTTCGAAGAAGGTGGCCGTGGGCAGCAGGCCCAGGCCGGGGAAGGCCTGGGGACCGCCTTCCGTGCCCGTGGGGTCATGCAGTTCCTGGCCCAGCATCTGGTAGCCGCCGCAGACCCCCAGGAGCCAGGCGCCTCGTTCGGCGGCTTCCCGCAGGGATTCGGCCATGCCCGAAGCGGTGAGATGCACCAGATCGCCCACGGTGGCCTTGGAGCCCGGCAGCACCAGCAGGTCCAGATCCCGGGCCAGGGCGGGATCCGTCACCCAGGTGAGGTGCAGGTCCGGCTCCGCCAGGAGAGGCGCCAGGTCCTCGGTGTTGCTCACCCGGGGGTAGAGCAGGGCGCCCACAGCGAGCTTGCCCGCAGGCGCCCGCTGATCCACGGGGATGCGGAAGGGGCGGTCCTCCTCATCCAGTTGGTGCTCCAGATGGGGCACCAGGGCCAGCACCGGCAGGCCGGTGCGCTCCTCCAGCAGAGCGATGCCGTCCTCGAAGAGCGCGGCATCGCCCCGGAAGCGGTTCACCACGATTCCCAGCACCCGGGCGCGGTCCTCGGGGGGCAGCAGGTCCAGCGTGCCGATCACCTGGGCGAACACGCCGCCCCGGTCGATGTCCGCCACCAGCACGAGGGCGGCGTCCGCGTGGCGGGCGGGGGCCAGGTTCACGAAGTCCCGGGCCATGAGGTTGAGCTCCACGGGGCTGCCGGCGCCTTCCATCACGATGACCTCGTGCTTGGCCCGGAGCCGGTCCAGGGCGGCCAGGGCCACGGCCCGGTAGGGGTTGCCATCCCGGAAGTAGTCCTGGGCCTCCTGCATCCCCAGGGCCTGGCCCAGCACCACCACCTGGGCGCCGGTCTGGCTCAGGGGCTTGAGCAGCACGGGGCCCATGTCCACGTGGGGCGCCCGGCGGCAGGCTGCGGCCTGGAGGATCTGGGCCCGGGGCATCTCCAGGCCCTGGGGCGTCACGCCCGCCTGGTTGGCCATGTTCTGAGCCTTGAAGGGCGCCACATCGAAGCCTGCATCGGCCAGCAGGCGGCAGATCCCTGCGGTGATGAGGCTCTTGCCGACATCCGATGCCGTTCCGAGAACGGCGAGGGCCCGTGCCATCCGTCCACCTCCGCCTCCAGGGTACGGGAACCGGGCCCAAGCAAAGCGCCCGGGCGGACCCGGGCGCTTTGCAGTGCGTTGAATCTCGTTAGAACTTCAGGCGCATGCCCACCCGGAAGTTGCGGGGAGTCGCGTAGCCCACGGGCAGCAGGTAGGTGTTGAAGATCGGCAGCTGGGTGGTGGGTGTCACGTTGCTGGCCAGCTGGGAGGTCAGCAGGTTGTCCACGGCGGTGGGGCTGCCGTCGTTGAAGATGTTCCGGATCTCGATGAAGGTCTCGAGGTGGAACCGGGAGCCGAGCTTGAAGTCCTGGGTGGCCCGGAGGTCCAGGAGCTGCAGGGCCGGGTAGGTTTCGGAACCCAGCTTGGCGGCCTTGAGGACGGCGGAATCCGAGCCGTCGGGGCCCAGCTGGGTGATTTCGATCAGGGGCGTCCAGTGGAAGCCGCTCAGGTAGGTGAACACCGCGGACAGGGTGGTGCCCGTGGAGAAGCGGTACCCGCTGCGCAGCTTGAATTCGTGGTCGCTCTGGCCCGGCAGGTCGCCGTAGGCGTTCTGCAGGTTGTTGGGGCTCAGGAACACGTTGTCCAGCGCGTTCACGGTCTGCAGGTTGCCTTCCAGGCGCGCCCGGGTGTAGCTGGCGTTCAGATCCCAGTTGTCAACGAACCGCCGTTCCAGGGTCACGGTGACCGCATCGTACTTGCGCTCGCCCCGGTCATCGTTGGCGATGACGTAGGTGTGGTCGTTGGCTCCGAGCCCCGTGTTCCAGTAGGTGAGGGACTGGCCGGTCAGGGGGTTGAGCAGGGTGCTGCTGGTCTGGTTGGGATCCGGGGAGCCCTCGAGCAGCACCACGGCGTCCTTGTAGCGCTTGTTGATCCAGGTCGCGCTGGCGTTCCAGTTCTTGGCGAAGGACACCTCGTAGCCCAGGGTCAGCACATCGGCGTAGGGGTGATCCACCTTGGGATCGATCCGGTAGTTCTGCTCGGAGCGGAACAATTCCTGGTTGAAGTCCACGGGAACGGCGCTCCAGGTGGACGGCGTGTAGGGATCGATGGCATCGGTCCCGGAACCCCAGGCGTAGGCGATCTCGGTGGGCAGGGTGCCAGGCACGCCGTTGCGGAACATGCCGGAGCTGAGGCCCTCGAAGTAGCGGCCCCAGTGGGCCTTCAGGGCCTGGCTGAGGTTGGAGGTCAGGGCGAAGGTGAAGCCGAAGCGCGGGGCCAGGGTGCTGCTGGACCAGTACTCGGTGCCGCCGGACTTGCCGACGTACTTCTCCCAGCGCAGTCCGGGGGCCAGGGTGAGCCGCTGGCCAATGTCCCAGGTGTCCTGGACGAACACGGTGGTGCGGTCCATCTTCACGTGGGAATTCAGGCCGCCGCCCTGGATGGCGTAGTGCGCGAAGGCCTGGTTGTTGTCCTGGTAGCCCACGTAGCGCAGGCCGCCGGGGATGGAGCGGACCTCGTCCACCTTGGACTGCTCCACGTCCAGGCCCATGCGGACCGCGTGGTTGCTGGAACCGGCGGAGATGAACCAGTCGAACAGGCCCGAGAAGGTGAGCCGGTTCCGCTTGTTGAACTCCTCGGTCACCACGTTGTTGAACAGCACCGTGTTGTCGAAGCCCTGGGGGATCACCAGGGAGGGGCTGGTCCCGTTGTAGGAGGTCAGGTCGAACTTGCCGTTGTAGCCCGTGACCTTGCCCGTCAGCACCATGCCCGTGCCCAGGATGTGGGTGTAGGACAGGTTGTAGGAACTGTTCGGGCTGCGCTGCTGGGAGGTGGCGATGGGCTGGACGTAGGGGCTCAGGCCACGGTGCTCGTAGTCCAGCGTGTCGTAGGCGTAGAAGGCTTCCAGGGTGCCGTCCTGGTTCACCTGCCAGGTGAGCTTGGCGATGGCCTTGAGGCTCTCTTCCTTGCCCACGAAGCGGGTTCCGTAGATGGAGGCTTCGTTCTGGATGCTGGCCACGGAGGCGAAGTACCAGAGCTTGTCCTTCACGATGGGGCCGCCCAGGTGGAAGCCGTAGTCGAAGTTCTTGCCCTTGGAGGGCTTCTTCGATTCATCCGTCAGCAGGGGATGATCGCCGCTGTAGCTGTCCTGCCAGGCGTTGGTGTTGTAGTAGCCGCTCAGGCCGCCGGTGATGGTGTTGCCGCCGCGCTTCACGACCGCATTCACGTAGCCGCCGGTGAAGTTGCCCATTTCGGCGGGGGCGCCGACGCCGCCCACCTGGATCTCCTCGATCCAGTCCATGTTGGGGAAGATCCACTGGGAGCTGGCGCCGGGATCGCCCACGTTGACGCCATCCAGCAGGTAGGCGTTGTTCTGGCTGGTGCCGCCCCAGGCCATCTGGCCGTTGACGCCCGCCGTCAGATCCATCACCGCGCCCAGATCCCGGGAAACGGGCAGGGTTTCCACCTTCTCCAGGGGCAGGTTGGTGCCCAGGCCGGTGGGGGTCACTTCCTTGATCTCCGCGGCCACGGCCACCACTTCCACCGAGGCGGAGGCCATGGGAGCGAAGGACCAGTTCAGGTTGGAGGTGCGGCCCAGCTCCAGGGTTTCCTGGCTGGTGATGGGCTGGAAGCCTTCCGCCTCCACCACGATGCGGTAGCGGCCGGGAGGCAGCAGCGGCATGCGGTAGCCGCCGTTGGTGTTGGTGGTGACCTTGCGCTCGCCGCCGATGAGGGCGGGCGAGCTGAGGCGGACCACCGCACCGGCCACAGGCTTGCCCTGGGCATCCCGGACGGTGCCCGTGACGGCGGCCGTGGTGGTGCCTTGGGCCATCAGGATGGCGGGTGCGGCCGCGACGATCAGCAGCGAGCGTTTGGAGAAGGGCATGCGCATGAAGGCTCCCATCGAAAAGATGAACTCCTATTGTGAAACTTTCGATAATCCCGCCTGTCATGACAAAGTCTTGGGGGCGGAAAGTGGCATAAATCACACCGAAGAGGTAGGGCATTCCTTTTTCCAGCCTCCGGGCCTGCCAGGGCTTGATTCAGATGGAACGGGCAGGCGCTTCCCGGGGAGGTCCGAAGGCGGGCGCCTTGGGGATGTGTCACGGAGTCTGTGAGGTTTCCCTCCGGCGGGTCAGCGGGCCGGTGAACGCCAGCGCAGCCCGGCGCTGAAGGTCCGCCCGGGGAGCGGGATGCCCTGGAGTTCCTCCCATCGGCGGTCCAGCAGGTTTTCGCCCTGCAGGAAGGTTTCCAGCGCGCCGAAGGCGCGGCCCAGGCGGAAGGAGAGCAGCAGGGGGTCGGAGCCCGGCAGGGCGCGGTCCTTGTAGGTGCAGGTGGTGGAAAGGCGCATGGCCTTGGGAAGTTCGGCGGTCAGCGTGGCCGTGACATGGTGGCGCACGCAGTCCGGCGCATAGCGCGAAGCGTATGCGGCCGCGGGGAGATCCAGGCGGGTCCAGGACCATCCGAAGGAGGCGCCCAGGCGGCGGGTCGGGCGTCCCGAAGCCTGGAAGGAGGCGCCCTGGGCCCGCAGGGCGCCCAGGTTGGCGGCGGTCCAGGGATCCCCGGCGTTCCGCCGCACCCAATCGATCTGGTCCCGGTCCCAGCGCCGGAAGAGGGTCAGCGAAACATTCAAGCTGCCGCCCGGCAGCCAGTCGGCCCCGGCTTCCAGGGAGCGGGAACGCTCGGGGCTCAGGTTCGGGTTCCCCATCTGGGCCGGGGAGCTGTAGTAGAGCTCCGTGAAGGAAGGCGCCCGGAAGGCCTTGCCCCAGGCCGCGCGGATCTTCAGGGTGGGCGTCGCGCGCCAGGCCAGCCCAGCGCCGGGCGTCCACTGGCGGCCCCAGGTGGAGCTGTGATCGCCCCGCAGGCTGGCCTGGAAGGAGAGCCCCGGAACGAGTTCCTGGAGCCACTCCACGGTTCCGGCGATCCGGGAAACGTGGTGGTCCCCCAGGCGTTCGCTGGCGAGCTCGTCCCGCCCTCCCTCCAGGGCTCCGGTAAGGGTGGCGCCCCGCCCCTTGAAGAGCACGGAAACGGCCTTCACCTGGGCGGTGGTGTTGCTGTGGCGGTTCTCGTAGAGGGCCGGGCGGTCCCGGTAGAGCACGAAATGGTCATCGTGGCGGCGCCAGGTGGCATCCACCCGGGCTGCGTGGCCGGCGATGGGGCCCCGGTCCAGTTCGGCGGAGAGCAGCAGTCCGTGGCCGGTGGTGGCCTCCCAGGAAGGGAAGGCGCCGTAGAAGTTCTCGGCCCCGAAGCGCTGGTCCAGGAAGGTGTACATCGCCCGGAGATGGCCCGTCTCAAGCGTGCGGGAACCTTCGGCGGCGGCCTGGATCGTGGCGAAGTCGCGGTTCTGCGCAAAGCCGTCGGAACGGGCGTAGCCTCCGAAGACGCGGCCCTGCCAGGCCCCCTGGACACCCTCCACCAGGGCCGCCGCGGAACCGGAGCCGTAGGAGCCGCCTTCGAGCCGGGCTTCCCTGCGGCCATCGGCCCGGCGGGTGATCACGTTGATCACGCCGCCCACCGCCTCGGAACCGTAGAAGGCGCATTGGCTTCCCGTGAGCACTTCGATGCGCTCCACCATCTCCAGGGGGATGGGGATTTCCAGGTTGAAGTGGCCCGTCTGGGGATCGTTCCAGCGCACGCCGTCGATGCACACCAGTACCCCGCCGAAATGGGTGCCGCGCATGCGCACATCCCCGAACAGGGCCCCGGGCACCCGGGTCTGCAGATCCAGGGAGGCGGCCATCGACAGCGCCTCCCCCACCGTGGTGATGGGCAGGGCCTGGAGCTGCTCCGCCTCCAGCACCAGCACCTCGCGGGTGGATTGGGCCAGGGTGCCGGGAACCAGGGTGCCGGTGACCACCACAGTGCGGGAAGGCGTGGAGCCGGGCCTGGAATCGGGAGGGCGCGGGGCCTCGGACAGGGCGGTGGACAGGGCCAGGGCCGTCAGGATCATGCGCGCTCCGGAAAGATCGAGGCGGGGC
>MWBB01000074.1 GCA_002068835.1 Acidobacteria bacterium ADurb.Bin340
CTTCACATGGTCGCCGCCTCCGCCGTAGAAGTGGCAACTGCCGCAGGTGGTTCGGCTTGTCTTCCCCACCCGTTGGGCCACGAAGGCCAGATCCACAGCCTTGAGGGTTTTGCCGGAACCCTTCGGCCATTCCATGTCCTTGAGCACCGGGGCGCCCGCACCGGTGGGGATCTTCTGGTAGGTGCCGGTGGTGTCGTGGCACACGAGACAGTCCACCTGCTCCGCCTGGGAGAAATCGAAGCTGGCGTCCTTCCATCCGTAGCCCGCGTGGCAGCTGGTGCAGCGGGGCTCATTGGAGGGCAGGGCCAAGCAGAAGTTGTTGATCGCGTTCTTCTTGCCGAGATCCACCGCCTTCCCGTTTCGGGTCTGGGGGGCCGACCAAGTCCAATGGACGGTCTTCATGAAGTCCTTCGCGTGCTCCTCATGGCATGCCAGGCAGGCCCGCGTGACTTCGGGGCCGGTCTTGAAGGGACCTTTCACATGGTCGGCATGGCTGGGCTGGTCGGCGGCGGACATCCATCCGCCAACGAGCAGGGCGAAACCCGCGGCCAGCGGGCGGATGAACCGGGGGGCAGGCATGGAACCTCCAGGGGGACAGGCGGAAGCATGGGTACTCCGCGAAGGGGAGGCCAGTCTCATGGTGAGACCGTGTTCTTAGTTGTCAATAATTTAATTCGCTAATAACCAGATGGTTGATCTTGTGCTTCCAGTTTGGCCTGCATGATGGCGAGGATGCTGGCGTCCACCTGGGCCATGCCCTCCTGGGCCAGGCGCCCCAGGTTGGCCAGGGAGGTTTCGCCATCCCGGCCCACGATGCCATCGGTGGCGGGAATGCCAATGCCCGACAGGGCCATGTGGGCGGAACGGAAGGCGGCGTCCACGCCAGTCATGGTCTTGAGGGCGCAGCCGATCTTGGCGCCGTCGCAGATCATGCCGGCGCCGAAGGCCAGGGCTTCCTCGACCCGGGCTTCAGGGTGGCCCACCTCCCGGCCCCACAGGGCCACAGGCACGGTGACCGTGATGCCCTTGTTGCCGGAGCCGGCCAGGGTCATCACGGTCAGGGAGGCGCCGGACATGCGGGCGTGGACCCCGGCGCTCACCAGGCGGGCCAGGCGGGTCTGGGTGTCCAGGCCCGTGGGCGCCACGAAGCCTGGGGGCAGCAGGGAGAGGCCGTGGCGGGCGATGGCCAGGTTCAGGGTGATGCCTTCCTGGAGCCGGACCCGGTCCTCCGGCGTGGCTGAACGGGCCAGATCCAGAAGGTCCTGGATGCGGAGGCCCGCCAGGCGCTCCCGGAGGGAGGCCGGAGGCTTGGCGGCGGCGCCTTCATCCAGGCCGCCCACCCGCTGGCCATTCCGCTCCAGGCTCGCCAGGTGCGTGTGCTCCCGGTCCAGCACCGCCCGGCCCTGGCCCTCTGAGCGCACCACGGTGACTTCGATGCGCAGGGCGTCCCGGGTGGCATCCACCTCCACGCTGAGGGCCCGCCGCTCCAGCAGGGCGCGGGCGGCCTCCAGGGTTCCAGTCCCCACGGCTTCGAAGCTGCGCAGTCCCAGCCCGTCATCCGTGAGACAGGCGCCCAGAGCCAGGGCCCACAGCAGACCCGTGGCCTTGCCCGCGTTGGGCAGGCCCACGGCGTAGCAGTTCTTGTAGGTGCGGGGATCGCACACCAGGTGCACCCGCTGGATGGTTCCGGTGCTCTGGGCTGCCGCCAGGGCGGCAGCCCAGGCCACGGCCGCCGGTTCGGTGCAGCCCAGGGCGGGCTTCCATTCGGATTCGAGGAGGTCGGAGAGACGCATGGGAAGCTCCCGGGGAAAGCAATCGATCCTGCATGATTGCATTTTTGTGTGCATATGATCCCAGCCCTTGAGGCGGGTTTGGGTTCGAGAGGATCCTTGGGACCAGATGTGACGAAGTTGGATTGCGAAAAATTGAGCATATGTCCAAATTGTGGGACAGGAGGTTGTCATGGGTCCTGCCCCGGTCACACGGATTGCCATTTCCAGCGAAGGCCCTGCGCTGGGGGATCCCGTGGATCCCAGGTTTGGGCGGGCGGCGGGTTTCGTGGTGGTGGATCTGCCTTCCGGGGCGTGGAGCTACGTGGACAACGGCGGCTCCCAGGCCTTGGCCCAGGGGGCGGGGATCCAGGCCGCAGAAATCCTGGCCCGGAACGATGTGCAGGTCCTCCTCACGGGGCATGTGGGACCCAAGGCTGCAGCGGCCCTCCAGGCGGCGGGTATCCGGGCCGTGGAAGGGGTGGAGGGGATTTCAGTGGCCGAGGCCCTGGCCCGCTACCAGCAGGAAGCGGGGCGGGCATGATCGTGGCGGTGGCCAGCGGGAAGGGCGGAACGGGCAAGACCACGGTCACCGCGTCCCTGGCCTCCACCTGGGGGCGCCCCGTTGCGGCCGTGGATCTGGATGTGGAAGAGCCGAACCTGCATCTCTTCCTGAAGCCGGAAGCCCTTCGGGAGGAGAATGCCTTTCTTGAGGTGCCCACGCTGCCCGAACCGGCCCGCTGCACGGCCTGCGGTGCCTGCGTGGACCTCTGCCAGTTCAAGGCATTGAGCCTTTTCGGTCAACGCTTGGCGATCTTTCCGGAACTCTGCCATGGGTGCGAAGGCTGTTTCCGGGTCTGCCCAACGGGGGCTCTGGTCCCAGGCCAGCGCGAACTCGGCGAGCTTTCCTGTGGCCGGACATCGGAAGGCCTGCCCTGGCTGTCCGGTCGACTCCGCATCGGCGAGGCCATGAGCCCGCCTCTCATGAACCAGGTTCGGGCTCGGATGAAGGCCCTGGTGGCTGAGGAGGGGGTGGATGTCCTGGTGGATGCGCCTCCTGGGGTGAGCTGTCCCGCCCTCGCCGCCGTCCAGGATGCAGACGTCATTCTCCTGGTCACGGAACCCACCCCCTTCGGGCTTCACGATCTGAAGCTGGCCCGGGAAGCCTTCAAGCCTCTGGGGCGTCCCATGGGCGTTGTGATCAACCGGGCGGGGCTCGGGGATCACGGGGTGCACGATTTCTGTCGTGAGTCGGGTCTTCCAGTGGTGGCGGAGATTCCCTTCTCCCGGGCTGTGGCGGTGCATTACGCCCAGGGGGGCGTGGTGGCCCAGATGGATGAGGCCATGCGGGAGCGCTTCACCCGGCTGGGGGAATCGGTCCGCACCCTGGCAGGTTCCCGGAAGGAGGCCGCCCATGCATGAGGTGGTGGTCCTCAGCGGGAAGGGGGGCACGGGCAAGACCTCCCTCACGGCGGCCTTCGCCCACCTGGCCCAGAACAAGGTGATCTGCGACCTGGATGTGGATGCGCCGGATCTTCATCTGATCGCAGCTCCCAGCCATGTGCGGAGCGAGCGGTTCCTTTCTGGCCATCTGGCGGAGATCGATCCTCGGGTCTGCACCCGCTGCGGTGTCTGCGAGGAGGTCTGCGCCTTCGGAGCCATCGATCGTGCAGATGGAACCTTCACGGTGGATCCGGGGCACTGCGAGGGCTGCAAGGCCTGCGTGGTGCTTTGTCCGGCCCAGGCCATCCGGTTTCCCGAGCGGGACTGCGGCGTGTGGCACCAGAGCGAAAGCCGCTTCGGGCCCATGGTCCATGCCCAGCTGGACCCGGGGCAGGAGAACTCGGGCAAGCTCGTGACCCTGCTCAAGGCGGAAGCTCGTCGCGAAGCGTCCCGGCGCGGTCTGGACCTGATCCTCAGCGATGGAGCGCCTGGCGTGGGATGTCCGGTCATCAGCTCCCTCTCCCAGGCCACCCTTGCCGTGCTGGTGACGGAGCCCACGCCTTCAGGCCGCCACGACCTTGAGCGGGTTGCGGAACTCTGTCGCCACTTCCGCATCCCGGCGGCCGTGGTGCTGAACAAGGCCGATCTGGACGAGGGGCAGGCCACCGCCATCGAGACCCTGTGCCGCACCATGGACATGCCCCTGCTGGGCCGGCTGCCCCACGATCCCGAGGTGGTCTGGGCCATGGTGAAGGGCCAGGCCATCACGGAAAACCCGGATTCGGCCTTCGGTTCCGAAGTGCGGCGGATCTGGTCCTGGATCACGGATCTTCTGTTCAACCTTCCCGCGAGGACTTCCTGAGGAGGCTCAGCCATGAGCAGCACCCGCATCGCCCTTCCTTCCGCGCACCCCGGTGGCCTTGAGGCCGGACTGGGCGCCCACTTCGGCCACTGCGATCTCTACACCGTGGTGGACGTGGAAGGGGGCCGCGTCGCCTCGATCAGCACTCTGCCCAACGTCCCCCATCAGCAGGGGGGCTGCCTGGCGCCCGTGAACCATCTGGCCCAGAACGGCGTGAAGGTGCTCATCGCCGGGGGGATGGGGCTCCGTCCCCTCATGGGGTTCAACCAGGTGGGCATCGAAGTGTATTACGGCGCGGATCGCCCCTCCGTGGGTGCGGCCGTGGATGCCTTCCTCCAGGGTGGACTGCAGCGCTTCACCCGCGACCAGACCTGCGGAGGGGGCAAGGGGGGCCACGCATGACCCCTGGAAGCTCTGCTGCGGGGCTCCGGCTGGCCCTGATCTCGCGGGATCCGGATCGCCTCTCGGGTTTCGCCGAGGCCCTCCGGGCCTGCGGCTTCCGAGTGGCGGTCTTCCGGGATGTGTGGGGCTTCCAACAGGCGGACCCGGCCCTGGGATGGCTGGCGGTGGTGCTGCATGGGCAGGGTTCCGGGTTCCGGGATTCCGTGGAGCATCTGATCACCTCCGATCCCTTCCTCCCGGTGGCCGTGGCTTCAGGGATGGAAGCCGAAGCCTTCCATGAAGCCTCCGAGGGTTTGGGCCTGCTGGAGCCCCTGCCGGAGCACCCTGGGGCCGAGGCGGTGGAGTCGTTCCTGGAAGGCCTCCGGGGCATCGGGCGCCTGGATCCCCGGATCGAGGCCGCCCAGGCCCGTCTGGATGCCATGGCCCAGCGTCACCACCCCCATTGCGTCGTTTGCTGGGAGCGTCATCCCTTCGGGCTGAAGGTGGATTACCTGGCCACGGGAGCCGACACGGTGGAAGGCCTCTTCGGATGTGGCGCCTCCTACGAGGGCTACCGGGGCGTGCTCCACGGGGGCGTGGTCTCCTCCCTGCTGGATGGGGCCATGGCCGCCTGCATCCTGGCCAGGGGCGTCGAGGCCTATACGGTGGATCTCAGGATCCGTTTCCGCCATGCGGTGGACGTGGGGCTTCCCGCGCTGATCCGGGGGACCTGGGCCGAGGGCGAAGGTCCGATCCATCACCTGACGGCTACCCTGGAACAGGGCGGCAAGGTGCGGGCGACGGCTCGGGCCAAGTTCTTTGAAGGCAGCCCTGACCAGCCCAGCCAACCCATGCCTGGGGGTGCGGGCGTCCGGAATCTTCTCCGCCAGGCCCGCAAACGTCCCTTGTGACGAAAGGATCCCCATGCACAGCACGTTCAACGGCTTCAACACGCGCCTCGTCCACGCCGGCATTCCCGAGGATGCCTACGGCAGCGTGGTGACGCCCATCTACCAGACCTCCACCTTCGCGTTCCGCAACGCCCAGCAGGGCGCCAACCGCTTCGCAGGCACGGAGGATGGCTACATCTACACGCGCATCGGCAACCCCACCACCGCCGCCCTGGAAGCCAATGTGGCCTCTCTTGAGAACGGCTTCGGGGCCACGGCCATGGCCAGCGGCATGGGTGCCGTGAGTACGGTGTACCTGGCCCTGCTCAGCGCGGGCGACCACATGGTGAGCACGGATTCCGTGTACGGTCCCAGCCGCGGCTTGATGGAAAAGCACATGAGCCGCTTCGGTGTCGAATCCACCTACGTGGACACCACGGATCTGGAGAACCTGCGCCGGGCCTTGCGCCCCAACACCAGACTGGTCTACATCGAGAGCCCCTCGAATCCCGCCATGTCCGTGACGGACATCGCCGGTGCGGCGGAGATCGCCCATGCCCACGGAGCCCTGCTGGTGGTGGACAACACCTTCGCCAGCCCCGTGCTGCAGAAGCCCTTGGACCTGGGCGCGGACGTGGTCCTGCACTCCGTGACCAAGTTCATCAATGGCCATGCGGATGTGGTGGGCGGCATCGTGGTGGCCCGCACCGAGGAACTCCACAAGAAGATCCGCACCATGCTCGTGAACCTGGGCGCCAACATGGATCCCCATCAGGCCTACCTGGTGAGCCGCGGCCTCAAGACCCTTTCCCTCCGCGTGCGCCAGGCTCAGGAGAATGCCCAGAAGGTGGCGCCCTGGCTGGAGCAGCACCCCGAGGTGGCCTGGGTGCGCTACGTGGGCCTGCCGTCCCACCCGCAGTTCGATCTGGCCCGCCGCCAGATGGAGGGCCCGGGTTCCATGATTGCCTTCGAGCTGAAGGGCGGCCTGGAGGCGGGCCGGACCCTCATGGACAGCGTGCATCTGGCGGGTCTGGCCGTGTCCCTGGGGGGTGTGGAAACCCTCATCAGCCACCCCGCTTCCATGACCCACGCGGGCATGGCCCGGGAGGACCGCCTCAAGGCCGGCATCTCCGACGGCCTCGTGCGGTTGGCCATCGGCATCGAGGATGTGGAGGACATCCTGGCGGATCTGAAGCAGGCCCTCGATCGCATCGGCTCCCTTCCGGGCCGCGAGGTGATGGCGTGACGAACCTCCGGATCCCGTTCCCGGGGGAGGTTCTGTGAACATCGCCCCCATCCTCCTGGCCAGCCTGCTGGTCGGACCGGGCAGCGTGGCCCTGGCCAGCTCCGTGTTCCGCCTGCCCGAGGAGCAACTCAAGCGTCTGGCGCCGCGGGTGCTGAGCCTTGCCGTGGGGGCCATCCTCGGAATGGCCCTGCTGAGGATGCTCCCCCATGCGCTGGGGCATGGCGATCCCACGGCCCTGATGGGAGCCGTGCTGGGGGCGATTCTTCTACTCTTCCTGCTGGAACGGTTCCGGATCCTGCGGCACTGCCACGAGTTTCACTGTGCCGAGCATGCCGATATGCCTATGAGGATCTTCCTGGGCAACGCCTCCCACGCCCTGGTGGATGGCGTGGCTCTGGCCCTGGCGT
The DNA here is from genome assembly GCA_002068835.1 of Acidobacteria bacterium ADurb.Bin340. Classification (GTDB taxonomy): domain Bacteria; phylum Acidobacteriota; class Holophagae; order Holophagales; family Holophagaceae; genus MWBB01. Next base: position 6,999 of record MWBB01000074.1, read on the forward strand.
TCCAGGCAGGGCAGGGGGCCGGCTGGATCTTCGCCCTGGCGCTGGCAGGCCACGAGGTGCCCAAGTCCCTGGTGAACCTCATGCTGCTCCGGGAGGGCCGGGAAGGGGGCGCTGCGCTGCTCTGGATCCTCATCCCGAGCCTCTTCACCCTCCTGGGGGCCCTCGCGGCGGCTCTCGGATTGGCCTTCGTCAAACCCGTGGCTCCCTATGCCCTGGCGGCCGGGGCGGGCTTCTTCCTCTACCTGGCCCTGGCGGATCTGGTGCCCAAGCATCGCCGCCACACCACCCGCGCCGAGGCCCTCTGGCAGTCGGCCCTGGTCCTTGCAGGAGCCGGGCTGATCCTGGCGCTTCCCGCCCATGGCTAGGCATCTTTCCAAGGACTTCCGCCCTGTTCCCGGGCCCCTGGCCCAGCGGGCCTGGGAAACCCTGCTGGAAATCAGGGCCCGGGGTCCTCTCGTGCACAACATCACCAACCATGTGGTGATGAACCTGACGGCGAACGCCCTGCTCACGCTGGGGGCCAGTCCGGTCATGGCCCACGCCGAGGAGGAGGTGGAGGAAATGGCCTCCGTTTCGGCGGCCCTGGTGCTCAACCTCGGAACCCTCAGCCCTGCATGGGTGCGTGCCATGCAGCTTGCTGCAGGCGCCGCGAATCGGAAGGGCATCCCCATCGTGCTGGATCCCGTGGGCGCGGGGGCCACGGCCTACCGGACCCGGACGGCCCTGGAACTGCTCGAGAGATTCCGCCCTTCGATCCTCCGGGCCAATGCCTCGGAGGTCCTCTCCCTGGTCGGATCGGGCCAGGGCAAGGGGGTGGACAGCGGGGATGATCCTGAAGCCGCCTTGTCTGCGGCCTTGCGTCTAAACGAATCCTGCGGGTGTGTGGTCTGCATCAGCGGCGCGGTTGATCTGGTTTCCGGTCCATCCGGGATCCTCCGCATTCCTGTGGGTCATCCCATGATGGGCCGGGTGACCGGGATGGGGTGCACGGCCACGGCGCTGTGCGGCGCCTTTGCCGCGGTGGATCCCGATCCCGCGGCGGCTGCGGCCAGCGCCATGTCCGTCATGGGGGTGGCCGGCAGCCTGGCCGCCGAGCGGGCCGCGGGGCCCGGATCCTTCGTGGTGCATTTCCTGGATGCTCTGCATCGACTGACCCTGGGAGATCTGTCGTCGCGGCTTCCGGAGGGGAACTGACAGGATCGGCGTTCCAGGGCGCCCGTGTTCCGGATGAATGGAGCGGGCCCTGCTGAATCGGCCATTGTGGACATTCCGGATGATCGGATCTCCTTGGGCTGCCAGGGAATCGGGTTGTCTTCTCTGAGCATTGGTTCAGAATTGAAGCGCTGCCGTTCGGCGATCCTCCGCCCTTTGTTCTCGAGGTCTTGATGTCTTTGACGGTCCACCTGCCCGATGGTTCCACCCGCAACCTTCCAGCGGGCTCTACAGCCCTGGATCTGGCCAAGGATCTCGGGCCGCGCTTGGGGGAGGCCGCCCTGGCCGCCCAGGTCGACGGAGCGCGCTGGGATCTGGGCCGCCCCCTTCCGGATGGGGCCCAGGTACGGATCTTCACGGCCAAGGATCCCGAAGGGCTCGAGGTGCTTCGCCATTCGGGTGCCCACCTCCTGGCCCAGGCGGTGAAGAACCTCTTCCCGGCGGCCCAGGTGGGCATCGGCCCGGTGATCGAGGATGGGTTCTACTACGACTTCAAGGTGGACCCCTTCTTCACGCCGGATGACCTCGCCGCCCTGGAGGAGGAGATGCGCCGCCTCGCGGCCGCGGACCTGCCCCTGGAGCGGGAGGAACTGGTTCGCGCCGAGGCTGTTGCGCGCTTCAAGGCCCTGGGGGAGCCCCTCAAGGCGGAGCTGGTCTCGGAACTGCCCGAAGGGGTTCCCATCACGGGCTATCGCCAGGGGAATTTCTTCGACCTCTGCCGCGGTCCCCATGTGCCCAGCACTGGCAAACTCAAGGCATTCAAGCTGCTCACCACGGCCGCGGCCTACTGGAAGGGTGACGAGAAGAACGTCCAGCTCTGCCGCGTGTACGGCACGGCGTTCCCGACCCAGAAGGAACTGGATGAGCACCTGAAGCGGCTGGAGGAGGCCCGGGCCCGGGATCATCGCAAGCTGGGGAAGGAACTGGGACTGTTCTCTTTCCACCCGGAAGCCCCGGCCTCGCCCTTCTTTCATGGCAAGGGCGCGGTGGTCTACAACGAACTGCTCAGCTACCTCCGCGGCCTCTATCGCCGAAAGGGATACCAGGAAGTCATCACGCCCCAGGCCCTGGACGTGGCCCTCTGGAAGACCTCAGGCCACTACGAGAAGTACCAGGACAACATGTACTTCACCGAGGTGGATGAGCGGGAGTACGCCCTGAAACCCATGAACTGCCCGACCCACTGCCTGATCTACAACACGGGGCGGCCCAGCTACCGGGAACTGCCGGTCCGCTATGCGGATTTTGGACGCATCCACCGGTACGAGCGGTCCGGCGTCACCCAGGGGCTGACGCGGGTGCGCACCTTCTGCCAGGACGATGGCCACATCGTCTGCACGCCGGAGCAGATGAAACTGGAAATGGCCGCCTTCTTCGCCTTTCTTCGGGAGGTCTATGCCACCTTCGGTTTCGAGGAGGTTCGGGTTGCCCTCTCCACCCGGCCGGAGCAGCGTCTGGGGTCGGATGACGTGTGGGATCAGGCGGAGAACGCGCTGGCCGAGGCCCTCCAGGAGGCGGGCATGGCCTACCACATCAATCCAGGCGAGGGTGCGTTCTACGGTCCCAAGATCGAATTCCAGGTGCTGGATGCCCTGCGGCGTCCGTGGCAGCTGGGCACCCTCCAGGTGGACTACTCCATGCCTGCCCGGTTTGGCATGCGCTATGTGAAAGCCGATGGCAGCGAAGGCACGCCCGTGATGCTCCACCGGGCCATCCTGGGCAGCCTGGAGCGGTTCATGGGGATCCTCATCGAACACTGTGCAGGCGCCTTCCCTGTCTGGTTGGCCCCTGTTCAGGTGGCGATCCTGCCGATCACGGATCGCGCCCACGACCATGCCCGGCAGATCGAAAGCCGGGCCTTGGATCTCGATCTCCGGGTGGAGCTCGATCTGCGGAACGAGAAGGTCAATGCCAAGATCCGGGACGCCCAGCTCCAGCAGGTCCCCTACATGCTGGTGCTGGGGGACCGTGAAGCGGCCGAAGGCACGGTTTCTGTGCGCCATCGGCGGGACGGCAACCTTGGCGTCCAGCCCCTGGAAGCCTTCCTCGATAGGGTCCAGCAGGAGGTCCGAACCCGTGCCCGTTGACGTCCAGGCTGCGTCGCGGGGAATCCACGAACACTCGAAGCCCTCGTTCCACCGGGCCCTTGGCCCTCACCCACAACCCAACCCAGGAGGTGCACCATGACCGATACACCCGTTCGTCTGCCGCTCATCGGCGATCCGGCGCCGTCCTTCAAGGCCAAGACCACCCAGGGAGAGATCCAGTTCCCCGAGGACTACAAGGGGAAGTGGGTGATTCTTTTCTCGCATCCTGCGGATTTCACGCCGGTCTGCACCACGGAATTCATGACCTTCGCCAGCATGCAGGAGGATTTCAAGGCCCTCAACTGCGAGCTGATCGGCCTCTCCATCGACAGCATCTACGCTCACATCGCGTGGCTGCGCACCATCAAGGAAAAGATCGAATACAAGGGCATGAAGGGCATCGAGGTGACCTTCCCGGTCATCGAGGATCTGACCATGGAAGTGGCCAAAGCCTTCGGCATGCTGCAGCCCGGCGCCAGCAACACCCAGGCGGTGCGGGCCGTC
>MWBB01000075.1 GCA_002068835.1 Acidobacteria bacterium ADurb.Bin340
TTCATTGCATCGCCTGAACTGTAGCCGGGCCCCGGTTCGCCCTGGATGTTCATGGCCGGGAATCCGTTGTAGCGCTCCAGGCGCGGCGAACCGTAGATCCAGCGGCCGGTGGCGATGGACGCCAACGGCACCAGCTGACCCTGCCGATTGCGCACGTGGATGCGGTTCAGATCCTCGGGCGCCATCCGGAAGGGCGCATCGGCCTGGGCGTAGACACGCTTCACCCGGCCTCCCTGAACGAAGTTCCCGATGTACTGGCTCCCGAAGGAGGCGGACAGGTAGCTCTGTACGGAGCTGATAGGAACGCCGAGGGCGCCCGCCTTCTCCCAATCGATATCGATCTTGTACTGGGGCACGTCGGGCATGCCGTTCGCACGGACCCGGGCCAGGCGGTGATCCTGGTTGGCCATGCCCAGCAGCTGGTTCTGGATCTGCGTCAGCTTCTCGTGGCCGAAGTCGCCCCGGTCCTGAAGCATGAAATCGAAGCCCGTGGCGTTGCCCAGTTCCGTCACCGCAGGCGGCGGGAAGGTGAAGATCATGGCGCCCTTGATGCCTGCGAAGTACCGCATGGCCTTGCCTGCAACATCCTTGGCGCCCAGGCCCGGCTTCTGGCGCAGATCCCAGTCCTTCAGCTTCACGAACATCATGGCCTGGTTCTGGCCGCTGCCTGCGAAGCCCATGCCCGCGCCGCCCATGACGGCCTCCACGGCCTCCTTCTGGTCCTCCCGGAAGTGCCGCTCCACCTGCTGGACGATGGCCTCGGTCTGTTCCAGGGTGCTGCCCACGGGCAGCTGGATCATGGTCATGAGGCTGCCCTGGTCCTCATCCGGCAGGTAGCCCGTGGGCATGCGGAGATACAGCAGGCCCATGGCCGCCAGGAGGGCCAGGAAGACCGCGCCGAAACGGGCCCGGCGCCCCAGGATGAAGCCCACGTACTTCATGTAGAGATCCCGGGCCCGAAGGAACTGGTGATCGAACCACAGGAAGAAGGGCCGCAGCAGTTTGAATCCCGTTTCAGCGGGTTCGTGCCCCTTGGGCACCGGCTTGAGCAGCGTGGCGCACAGCACCGGCGTAAGCACCAGGGCCACCACCACGGAAAGCATCATGGAGGCGATGACCGTCACCGAGAACTGGCGGTAGATCACGCCCGTGGAACCCGGGAAGAAGATCATGGGACCGAACACGGCGGACAGGGTGAGACCGATGCCGATGAGGGCGCTCTGGATCTCATCCATGGATCGGCGGGTGGCCTCCCAGGGCGGCAGGCCCTCGTCGGTCATCACCCGCTCCACGTTCTCCACCACCACGATGGCGCCATCCACCAGCAGACCGATGGCCAGCACCATGGCGAACATGGTGAGCATGTTGATGGAGTAGCCGAAGGCCGCCAGCACGCCGAAGGTGCCCAGGATCACCACGGGCACCGCGATGGTGGGGATCAGCGTGGCCCGCAGGTTCCCCATGAAGAGGTACATCACCAGGAACACCAGCACGATCGCTTCCAGGAGGGTCTTCACCACTTCGTTGATGGCCACCTTCACGAAGGGCGTGGTGTCGTAGGGGTAGACCACCTCCATGCCTTCCGGGAAGTACTGGCTCAGCTCGGCCATCTTGTCCTTCACCGCCTGGGCGGTCTCCAGCGCGTTGGCGCCGGCCTCCTGGCGGATGGCGATGCCGCCCGCGGGCTTGCCGTTGTAGAGGAACTTCACGTCGGGCGATTCGGAGCCCAGCTCCGTGCGGCCGATGTCCTTCACGCGCACCACCGCGCCATCGGACGCGGTCCGCAGCGGGATGTTGGCGAACTCTTCCGGCGTCACCAGCATCGACTGCACGATGATGGAGGCGTTGAGGCGCTGGCCCGGCACCGTAGGGCCGCCGCCGATCTGGCCCGCGGAGACCTCCACGTTGTAGGCCCGCACCGCGGCCACCACGTCATCTGACGTCATGCCGTACTTCGTGAGCTTGTCGGGATCGAACCACACCCGCATGGAATAGCCCGTGCCGAAGATCTGCACTTCGCCCACGCCCTTCACCCGCGCCAGCACGGATTCGATCTTGGACACGGCGTAATCGTTGAGATCAGCGTTGGAGAGGCTGCCATCCCTGGAGGTCAGGCCCACAATCAGCAGGAAGTTGCGGGTGGATTTCGCCACCGAAACGCCCATGGTCTGCACCACCGTGGGCAGGCTCGGGATGGCCAGCTGGAGCTTGTTCTGCACCTTGGACCAGGCCATGTCCGGATCCGTGCCGGGCGCGAAGGTGAGCGTCACCTCGGCGCTGCCGGAGGAATCGGCCGTGGAATACATGTAGAGCATCTGATCCAGACCCGTCATCTTCTGCTCGATCATCTGGATGACGCTGTCCTCCACGGTCTTCGCGGAGGCGCCCGGGTAGCTGGCCCAGATGCTGATGGAGGGCGGTGCGATGGGCGGGTACTGGCTGACGGGCAGCTTGTAGATGGCCATGGCGCCCAGGAGCATCATCGCGATGGCGATGACCCAGGCGAAGACCGGACGATCCAGGAAGAACCTCGACATGGCCGCTCCCTACTGCTTCGCGGGCTGGGCGGCGTAGGGCACGGCCTTCACCACCGCGCCGGGACGGACCTTCTGGACGCCCTCCACGATGATCCGATCACCCGCCTTGAGCCCTTCCGCCACATGCCAGCGGTTCCCGATGGCCCGGTCCACCACGAGGGTGCGCTGCTCCACCTTGTTCTGGGGATCGAGCACCAGCGCCGTGGCGTTGCCTTTCGCATCCCGGGTGACGCCCTCCTGCATGACCAGCAGCCCCTGCTCGTCCACGCCATCCTCCACGATGGCCCGCACGAACATGCCCGGCAGGAGCACCTGCCTGGGATTGGGGAACACCATCCGGAGGGTCACGGCTCCGGTGCCGGGATCCACGGTCACATCCCGGAACTGGAAGCGGCCTTCCAGGGGATAGGCTTGTCCATTCTCAAGCACCAGGCGGACCTTCCGGGCCCCATCCGTTTTCAGTCGGCCCGATTCGAGGCTGGCGCGAAGCTTCAGCAGATCGGCGCTGGACTGGGTGACATCCACATAGATCGGATCCATCTGCTGGACCGTGGTCAGCGCCAGGGGCTGGTGGGCTGTCACCAGGGCGCCCACCGTGACGCTGGAGAGCCCGATCCGGCCCGAGATCGGCGCCTTGATGGGGGTGTTGGCCAGATTGATGCGGGCGCTCTCCACCTGGGCCCGGGCCGCGGCCACCGCCGCGACGGCCTTCTGGTAGGCCGCCTCGGCCTCATCGGCCTCCTGCTGACCCACCGCGTTGACGCCCACCAGCTTCTTCATGCGCTCTGCCCGGGACTGGACCGACGGCAGGCTCGCTTCCGCCGCCGCCAGGGAGGCCTGGGCCTGGTCCAGCACCGCCTGGTAGGGGCCCGGATCGATCTGGTAGAGCACCTGGCCCTCCTTCACATCGGCGCCCTCCTGGAAGAGCCGCTTGAGGATGAGGCCGTTCACCTGGGGGCGGATCTCCGCCACCAGGAAGGGGCTGGTTCGGCCCGGGAGTTCGGTGGTGAGCACCACCCGCTCGGGCTGCAGGGTCTGGACGGCCACCTCGGGCACCATCTGCGGAGCGGGCGCCTTGCGGCACCCCAGGGCGGCGCCGACCACCCCCACCAGGCCTGCGACGGCCAGCCAGGACACGGTTCGGTTCATGCGCATACATCACCTCGTTCGGAAATCTTCATCGTTCGTTCGGGGCCTCGAGGGCCGGAAGCCGGGCCGCGGGGAAACATCATGGCGGCACCACGCCCAGGGCCCGCAGGTTGTAGTCGGCCAGAAGCTCCGCCGCTTCCACCGGGCCAAGCCTTCCCGGCTCCTCCGTGGGGACCTGGAGCCCCTGCATCAGCAAATGGACCATCATCTGCCCCATCACGCTGGTGGCCAGGAAACGGGCGCCCGCAGGGGTCGCTTCGGGCCGCAACTGGGCCAGGCATTCGGTGAACCGGCAGATCCAAGGTTCCACCAGCCCCACCAGCAGGGCCGCCACCCCCGGACGCGGATCCCGGAGTTCATGCAGCAGCAGCTTGCGGCCGAGCATTCGTCGCGGTTCCTGCGACGGGCCCGGAAGGATGAATTCCAGGCACAGCGTCGAGATCAGCACCTTCATCCGCTCCACAGCCTCCGAACGGTCCCGGGGCGCCACCCCCTCGGCGGCGCGGCCCAGGGACGCTCGGCGGACTTCCAGAACCTGGCGGAAGACCTCTTCGTAGAGCCCTTCCTTGGAGCCGAAGTGATGGCTGATGAGCGAACTGTTGCGCCCGGCCGCGGCCGCGATGTCACGGATGCTCGTGCCGTCGAAGCCCCGCTGGGCGAAGCAGTGAAGAGCCGCTTCCAGCAAGGCCGTGCGGCTGTCCCCGCACCCCTCGCCCGCCGAGCCTTCCCCTTTTCCACTGAACCGCCGGCCTTCGGCCATGCACGCCCTCGTCCCTGTCGATCAATCGACCGATTTCTCGCCGACCGTCCAAGCAGCATATCCGAATCGGCCCCGCTGCCAAGCATCCCGTTCTTCGCCCTCAACGGGCCCGGGTCCTGCGCGATGTCCTGCGCTTCACTCCGGGGGAACCGGCTGGAAGCCCGAGGTGTAGCGCGGGCTGAAGCGGACGCCGGGTTCGATCGTGAACCGGGCCCGTCGGGCGGTCAGCTGGGGGAACACCGCCCGGGCCAAGTCAGCCCGCCAGGCGGCCGGAGCGAGGGCGAACCCCTGCTCGCGCGCCAGGATCTCGGGGTCCGTCGCCTCGTGGTGGGAGAGGAAGATCTGCATCATGAGGGGCGAACCTCGTTGGGCTGCCACCCCCAACGCCAGGACCTCCTCCAGTCCAGCCGCCTCCGGGAACCGCAGGGGAAGGCGCCGCTTGGCCTCCGGCACGCCCAGGCGCACCAGGGAGCCGGATCCCCCGATGATGGGAACCTCCAGAACCAGATCGAAGGTGCGGGGCACCGGAAGGCCCAGTTGACGGCGGGCGAAGGCCTCCGCCTGTTCCCGAGCTGAATCCACCTCTTCGGCGGCATCCTTCCCGCCGGAAGCGGCCCGGGGGCGCTCCACCACCGAAAGCCGGGCGCCGCGAGGATCCAGAGCCGCCGTCCCCGCCTGTCCCTCCACCTCGAATGCCGCCACCAGGGGGCTCGGAAGGGAGGGGGCGGGACCGAAGGCTTCGTGGAGCACCGCCCGGAGCAGCTTCAGGTGGGCCGGATCCAGAGGCTGCCCCGTGACCACCTCCAGGCGGCGCCCTTCCAGCCGCAGGTAGCCGGGCCTCGCATCCTTCTCCCAATGGCCGCCGTACCGGGAGGTCACGTAGTAGCGGATGGGCAGGGCCGTGGACTGGATCAGGGCCCCCAGGTCCCCCTGCACGGATGCGAGGGAGGGCGAGGAATCCTCGAAGTCCAGGATGATCCGCGTGGCGGAATAGCCCACGAAGTCGTAGCAGATTCGCGCCAGCTGGGCCCGATTGGGAAACCCGAACGCCAGGATGATTGGCGCCACCAGGAGCCCTCCCAGCGCGCCTGTCACGGCTCCCCGCGGAGTGCGGACCAGCAGCAGGCCAAGGCATCCCGCACCCGCCGCGAGGAGGATCACGCTCAGGGCGAGCAGCACGAAATGCAGCAGGCCCATCAACAGAGGGCTCTCCAGCCCCAGCAGGGCCAGCGCCGCCAGGGCGGTCACGGCCCCCGCCCCCCAGCCAAGGCCCTTCAGCACCTGACCGGGACGGAGGGAACGCAGGTATGAGCAGGCCACATCCAACATGAGGCCAGGATATCGGCGAACCCAAGCCCCGCCGGCCTTCCCGCACCTCAGACCCGGACCGGTATGATCGAAACAGTCTCACGGAAGCCTCATGGCCACCCTCGTCATCCTTGTCCCCGGCCACCGCCCCTACCCCGTAGGGGACGCGCAGCCTGTCCTCACGTTCGGGAGATCCTCGGGCAACACGGTCATCATCGACGATCCGAGCATCTCCCGGCTCCACGCCCGGCTCCGCTGGGAGCAGGGCCAGGCGGTCCTGGAGGACCTGGGATCCCGGAACGGGAGCCAGGTGAATGGCGCCCCGCTCCGGGGAACCCGAACAGTGCATCCCGGGGATGTCATCACCCTGGGCCGCGTGGACCTGCAGGTGGAGAACCGCACGGCCCCCCTGGCCCGGGTGGAGGAGCCGGAGCCGGATGCGCGCAACGTGACCTTCACCATGAACGTGGACAAGCTGCGCCGCCTGGAGGCGGGACAGGGTTCCGGGGAGGCCCCTCGCCTGCGCCAGGCCCTGGACCTCATCCACGACCAGAGCCTCCTGCTGCTCAGCGAAACGAGCGCGGAAACCATGCTGGCCGACCTGCTGGAGCGCCTCGCGCCCCTCCTGAAGCCCAGTCGCGCCGCCGTGCTGCTGCAGGGGCCCGGGGGCCAACTGGAGCAGGTCGCCGTCTGGACACCCGTAGGCCCGAGCCTGGAACCGATCCGCCTCTCCCGCACCCTGGTGGACGCCGCCGTGCATCGCCGGGAGGCCATGCTGATGAACGATCCGATGGCGGATCCGCGATTCGGCCAGGCGAGCTCCATCGTCCTCAGCAACCTCACGTCCATCATGACCGTGCCCCTGGAGCACGAAGGGAAAGTGGCGGGGCTGCTCTATTTCGACGCCGGACCTTCCCGGGAACCCTTCACCGAAGAGGATCTTCGCCTGGCGGCCTCCCTGGGCCACCTGGCCGCCGCCAAACTGCAGCACGACCGCATGGCCGCGGAAATCCGCAAGAAGCGGGATCTCGAACGGGAGATGGAGATTGCCCGCCAGATCCAGGAGCGCCTGCTCCCCGCGGACCTCCCGGAGGTTGCGGGCTACGACCTTCTGGGGGAGAACATCTCCTGCCTCCACGTGTCCGGGGACCTCTATGGATTCTGGCCCCGGCCCGACGGGCGGATGTGGCTGGCCATCGCCGATGTTGCGGGCAAGGGCGTGGGACCGGGCCTGCTGATGGCCACCTTCCAGGCCTACATGGAGGCCTGGAGCGGATCGGACCTCGACCCCGCGGACCTGGCCGCCCGTCTCTCGGCCACCCTGGGCCGCAACACTCCGTCCAACCGCTACATCACGGCCTTCCTGGCACGCCTGGACCCCGCCACCCACACCCTGGAATACACCAGCGCCGGCCACAACCCGGCCCTGCTGCTCCGACAGAGCGGCGCGGTGGAGCGCCTGGAGTCCCAAGGATTGCCCCTGGCCATGTTCCCTGGCTCCGTCTACGGCCAGAGCAGGGTGCGGCTCGAACCCGACGACCTGCTGTGCCTCTACACTGACGGGATCACCGAAGCCGCGGCCCCGGATGGCACCGAGTTCGAGCTCGAAAGATTGGAGGCGCTCCTGCGCATCCATCACGGCGCCCCCCTCCCCCAGCTGAACGGCGCCCTCCAGGCCGCCCTCGGCCACCACACCCAGGGCAGCCCCATGACCGACGACCGCACCCTTCTGGTTCTGCGCCGAAACCCGGCCTGACCCCCTTCGATCGGATCTTCGTCGACCCCGGGAATCAGCTACCCGAGTCCTTCCACTAAGTAGAGCTGGGAGAACTGCTGGAAAAAGCTGTAGGCATGGTGGCGCCCGTCCGGGGTCACCTTGAGGTTGCTCAGCCCCCAGATTCCGGAATGGTCCGCGGGCCCCAGGCGCGCGTGAAGCCTTCGCTTCCCGGTGCCGAGATCCAGGTGGGTCAGGATGGCGGGCATACGGTTCCGGTCCAGGAGGTAGAGCCCCTCCGCGTTCCCCTGCCAGCCGATCACGGCCTCGGCGAACTCCAGGGGGAAGCTCGCGCGCTCGGTGCCATCCTCCGTGCTCAGGATCAGGATTCGGGGCGCCCCGGAGTCCTGGGAGGCGAGTCGGTCCCGCAGCAGGGCCATCCAACGGCCGTCGGGCGAGATCACATCCTGGGAATTGAAGTGGGAGCGCCCTGCTGGACAGAGCAGGCGGGGAGGCGCGTCCGGGGAGAAGACATGGAACGTGCTGCGCCCCTGGGCATCGCGCGTCATGCTGAGCACCCGTCGATTGTCGGGGAAGATGCCGGGGAAGCTCACGGGGCTCAACCCGTCGAGACGGAGCGGGAGCGGGGTTCCTCCAGTGGCCGGCACAAGGGCAGCGCCCTCGGGCGTCCCCGTGGCGATCCAGGTTCCATCGGGCGAAAGGCACGCATCCCCGAGCCCTTCGCACACCCGGATCGCGGGGGAGCCCTCCGCATCCCGGAGGTAGAGGGGCCCCTTCAGGCTGAACCAGCCCCCGCTGGCCCCCAGGAGGAGGCGTCGGCCGTCATGGCTCAGGCCGTAGCAGCGGTAGGCGCCCTGCCATCCGAAATCCCGCGGTTCGGTCATGCCGGGCCCCAGCATCCGCATTCCCTGGTGCTGGGTGGCCAACGTGGCCAGGGCTCGGCCGTCCTCACCCACATCCTGAAGCTCCAGGCGCCCCGAATGGCGAAGCAGCAGGCGGGGTTCCCCCCGGCGGCCCAGGGCGTGGATGCAGGATTCGCCTTCCCGATGGGTGGAATACCAGATGTCCTGCCCCGGGCCCAGAGCCAGCCCCGTAAGCTCCTCGACTCGGGTCAGGTCACGGCGCTGCCCGCGCAGATCCACCTCGATGAGGGTGCCCGAGGTGGACCCCCAGAGACCCGCATCCTCGAAGAGGACGATCCGGTCCTCGCTCATCCGGGGATGGCGCAGGTCGTTCGGCGAGACATACAGGGGCTTGCCCGGAGGCAGTTCGAGGGAGGAGCCGCTCTCGGAGCGGGCCGTGACGATGGCCAGCTGGCTTCCATCCCGCGTATAGCAGGCCCCGTCGCCCTGGGGGGCCACATTGGCCATGCCGGATCCCGCCACCGAGGCCTGGAACAGAGGGCCCGACAGGGAGCCGGATCGGAGGACCGGGTGCTGGGCGACGACGATCTCCTCCCGGCTCGACACGGCGAGGAGTTGGGCATTGCGGATTCCCAGCTCCCGGTGGACCTGGGTCTTGGTGCTCAGGGCGTAGAGGCTTGGGGGCTGCCCATCCCAGCTCGCCGAGAAAAGAACGGAGAGGCCACCCGGCACGAAGCGGGCGGCGTGGATGGGCCCCTGCCCCGTGGCCAACCGCGTGAAGCGTGGACTTCCAGCCGAGCGTCGCCCCAGCAGGAGCCCCCCGCCCAGCCCCGCAGCCCCGGCCAGCGCCGTGGAGACCGCACCCAGGAACCCCCGCCGGGAGAGGCCTGGGCGCCCAGGGCGGGCATGCTCCATCGTGGGCAGTTCCGGAAGGTTCTGCAGCTGGAAGACCAGATCGTCCACGCTCTGGTAGCGCTGGGCGGGATCCTTCTCCAGGCAGCGGAGCATCAGGCGCTCCAGTTGGACCGGCACGACCCCCGAGGCGGGCGTCATGGGAGGCACCTCCTCCTTGAGGATCGCGCTGAGCGTCTCGATGGTGCTGGTGGCCCTGAAGGGGTTCCGACCCGTGAGCATCTCGTAGAGGATCAGCCCCAGGGCGAAGATGTCACTGCGACCATCCAGCGTCTCCCCTCGGATCTGTTCCGGGCTCATGTAGGCCACGGTCCCGAGGATCATCCCGGCCTGGGTGTGGGCCGGAACGCCAGGTCCGCAGGTGAGGGTGGTGGCATCGCGGTCCGAGGCGAATCCGATGTTCTTGGCCAGACCGAAATCCAGGAGCTTCACGAAGCCTTGGCGCGTAATGAAGACATTCTCGGGCTTGAGATCCCGGTGGATCACCCCTTGGGCGTGGGCGGCCGCCAGCCCCTGGGCGATCTGGCGGAGGTAGTCCACCGCGCGGGTCGGGGACATGGGCCCCGCGCCCATGCGGGCCCGCAGCGGCTCCCCATCCAGCAGTTCGCAGACAAGATAGGGATGCCCCTCCACCGTGCCCGTGTCGTACACCGCCATCAGGTTCGGGTGGTTCAGGGATCCGATGATGCGGGCCTCGTTCTCGAACCGGTGCAGGCGCTCCGGGTCCCGGGCCAGCTCGGGCAGCAGCACCTTCACCGCCACCTCGCGGCCCAGGCGGGCGTCCTTGGCCCGGTACACCGCCCCCATTCCACCCTGCCCGATGCACTCGAGCAGCAGGTAGGGCCCCACCTGACGGCCGGGCTGGATGGGTGATGCGGAAGCCGTGCTTGGGTTCATGGGGCGTCGGCCAGAGAGGCGGTCAGGATCTGGGAGGGAAGCAGGCACAGGCCGAAGCGCCAATGCCAAGCGGTCGGCACGACCTCGCCTGCGGAACAGTATCGCCGATCCTCCGGCCCCGCGGGACAAGGGCCCCGATGACTGGAATCCGCCTCCGAGATGAGCCCCTTCCCGACGGCCTGAAGACAGGGGCGCCCGCGCCCTAACTCACCCTGGACTCATGGAAAAAACGGCTGCTGAGAAACAGTAAAAAAACAAGGCCCGTCAATATTTGACGAGCCTTGTCGGTTGGTAGCGGGGGCAGGATTTGAACCTGCGACCTTTGGGTTATGAGGTCAAATTTATCATTAATAGCGGGTCTTAGGATGCAAACGCGGTCCGATAGGCCGGATCCGTAGCAGGTCGAGGAGGATCTTATAGAGATCCTCCTTGCGGTGGTTGAACCTGAACTCGCTCTCCTTCAGGTGGAGATAGAAGGTCTTCTGGGGGATGCCGTTGAACCTCGCAAGGCGGCGTTTGACGTAGCTCCAGAAGGACCGAATGCCGTTGATGTGGTGGTTCCCGCGGGCAAACTCGTTCTCCCCATGATCCACCCGGAATTGCCTCTCGAG
>MWBB01000076.1 GCA_002068835.1 Acidobacteria bacterium ADurb.Bin340
GATTCAGCGGCTGGTTATCGCGCGGGATCTCCAGCAGAACGGCTGACAAGCCGCTGAAGCGCCGCAACGGAGGGCCGCCCAGTGGGCGGGCGCCGCAGAGTGGACATTCTGCGGGAGCGTCGTCCATGGTCCCTCATGGGATCTGCATTCTGCGGGACAATGGCCCCATGGAACGGGTGGAGATCCTCATCATCGGCGGCGGCATCGCGGGGCTGAGCACGGCCTGGCACTTGGCGCGGCGGGGGATGACGGACGTGCTGCTGCTGGACCGGGAGCCCCTTCCCGGCTTCTACAGCAGCGGGCACAACGCGGGCATCGGGCGCCAGCTCACGGGCAAGGCGGAACACACGGCCCTCACGGTGTCGGGGCTCCAGCGTCTCGCCGAGGTTGGACTGCTGGAACCCACGGGCGGCCTCCTGCTGGGGGCGGAAGCGGGCGGCACGGCGGCCCTGGCCCGGGAGGCGGAGGCCTTCGGGCTGAGGGCCGAATCCGGCCCCGGATCCACCGTGGCGGGCCTCCGGGCAGAAGAGCACCTGCGCATCCCCTCGGACGGGGTCATCGATGTGGACCGGATGCTCGCGGTCTGCGCCGAGGGGGCCCGCTCCGGCGGCGCGCGGCTCCGCTTCGGCTGTGCGGTGCGGGCCATCCACCCCGGCGCGGAGGGCTTTGAAGTCGAGACCGACCAGGGCCCCATCCGGGCGGCCCGACTGGTCAACGCGGCAGGCGGCTGGGCCCAGGCCCTGGGCCGCCTGGCCGGCGGCCTGGATCTGGCCTTCCAGCCCCTTCGTCGCCACCTCGTGTGGAGCCCCCAACCCTGGCCCGTCGCGGGCCCCTGGGCGTGGTGGGCGGACCGCCCCTTCTACCTGCGGAGCGAAAGCGGCGGCCTGCTGCTCTGCTGTGTGGAAGAAGAAGCGGTGGACCTTCCGCCCCGGGGCCAGCAGCCCCCCAACCGCGAAGGCATCCTGGAAGATCTTTCGGAACGCCTGAAGGAACTGGCACCGGACCTGGCCGATCTTCCCATCGCCCGCCTGTGGAACGGCCTGCGCACCTTTACGCCGGACCGACGGTTCATGATTGGAGCCGACCCCTTGAATCCTCGCCTGTTCTGGGTGGCCGGACTCGGGGGCCACGGCATGACCAGCGGCCTCGCCGTCGGGGATCTGGCCGCCCGAGCGCTGGCAGAAGGCGCCCCCACGGGCCATCTCGATCCAGCGCGCTTCGCCTGAGCGGGATCCTTCACGTTCCGGTGACCTGGGTTTTTAAGGTTCGGGGCAGTCCGTCGTGACCCCAAGTCGTCGTGTCCTGGGTCCTCGGGGGGGCCGCTTGCTTGCTGCGGGGGGGGCGATACTTGCCTAAAAACCCCATCCAACAGGAGATCCTCATGAGATTGCTTCGCCCCCTGTTCGCCAGCCTGACTCCAAGCCTCGTGCTTGCATTGACAGTCCAGGGCCCTCTTGCCATCGCAGCGGGCTGCTTTGGCACGCAGTATGGTATCGAATACACCATTGTTTGTGTTTCACGCGCGTGTAAAGGCGTGGCAACCCATCCGGATGGCCGTATCACGTCTGCATACATCACCGTTGAAGAAGCCCAGCAGGCCTGCGCCGAATTGATGAATTAACAAATGAAACAAGCAATTCTCCTGCTCACCCTGACCTTCTCGGGCCTGAACCTTGCGGCTCAGGTCTTCCCCGCTGAGCAGACCGCCCTCTTCTGGGGCCCCAGTGGAGAACTCTATTGCCGCCAAGGTCATGAGGTTCGGGTGGAGGCTCCACCCGCTCGCCCCAGCCTGACTCGGATGATCAAACTGCCTTCGGACCTGGAAACGGTCCACGTCGAGGGCGGCTGGTTCTGGGGCAACCGAAGGGTCCGCAAACCGGGTGGTCAAGAAATCCAGGTGCTCCGTTCCGCCGACGGGGCCCATTGGCATTTCGTTGCGCGATGGGTGGTTGGTCCCCGACAACCCGGTTGCCGCATCTTGGCCATGGGAGCCCATTTCTTGGCCACGGCCACCATGGCCACCTTCCAGGATGGGAATCAATCTTCACGTGTGGCGGTGCTCACGCAGGGTCGAGGCAACGACTTGCGGCTCAAACGCCTGATCGATCTCGGGCCCAAAGAAGGCCCTCAGGGCATCTTCGTGCCTTGGGCTCTGGCTCTGCCTGATGGGTGGGCCTTGGTCCATTTTCGAACAGGTCACTTATGGACCATTCGCGCCCTGGGTGACCGCATCCAGACCAGGCCGTACAAGGTCTTCGACAAGGTTCCCGATCGGGCACTGGCCGGCAACATGCCCCTCGATCTGGCCGTCCTCGGTTGCCAGCCCGGCCCCACGGGAGATCTCTTGATCGCCACCCGATCCGAGGATGCGGTGCTCAAGGGACGCGCTTTCGCAAAGTCCGTGAGCCCGGAATTGGGCCAGCCCGGCTGGGTCGATCCCGAGTTGTTGAAGGATCCTTCGCCCCAGGCCCGGGAAACCGTCCGGCGCGCCGTGGAGGCCTACGGGAAGCGGCAGGATGAACTGCAAGATGCCGTCGAGCCCAAGGTGCTCGAGGCCTTTCCTGAATTGCTGTGGTGGGAACTCGACCCCAGGGAAGGCACCCTGCGCAGATGCGAACCCCCGGCGGGCGCCCCTTCGCGCATCGGTTCGCTCGAAGTGCTCAAGTCCTTCCGGTTCCGCTTCAGGGTTGACGGAAGTTTGCTGATGGGCGAATGACCTTTCCCGGGCCTTGAAGCATCCTCGCGATCCACCAGCGATTACCGCCCCGCCCGCCAGGCCTCGTAGCGGGCCATGTAGGCCGGGGCGATGGATTCCGCAGGCAGGCCCAGGGCCGTGAGGTAGGCCCCCAGGAACCCCCGCACGCTCACGGAAACGGGCGGCAGCCGGACGAAATCGTCCGCCTCCAGGGCGGCCAGGAAGTCTTCCCGCACGCAGGTTTCCTGGGCCAGGAAGGCCAGCGTCAGCCCCATCTGCTCCCGCACCTTCCGAAGCTCGACGCCGGTCCGGGGCAGGACCTCCAGCACGGGCGTCGGCCTTGGCGCGGGGGGGCTGGCGCCTTGGTGGACCCGGCAGAGCACCTGGAAGGCCTCTTCCACCTCGGCCAGCACCCGGGCCGTGGCTTCTTCCGAAAACTCATCCATGCCGGGCGCCAGGAACAATCCCTGGGGATCGCCCAGCAGGCGGCGAAGCCGCTGGTGGGCCTGGTGGATCTCCTCCAGGGAGGCCCCGGGGCCGACCTCCAGCAGGGCCCGGGCGCGGGCTTCTTCCATACCGGTCATGGCTGGTCTGCTCGGGCGGCCAGGATGGCTCCGGCCACCGCATCCAGATCCTGGCGGAGGGTGAAGGCGGCGCCATGGTGGAGCACGGGCGTATCGGGATTCGGCCGACGCCACAGGTCCTTCTCATGGCGAACATGGCCCGCGCAGACCGCAGGCAGGCCCAGGAAGCGCTGGATGGCTCCACTCACGGCCACCCCCACCTCCGCCTGCCCCATGTCACGGATCTGGTTGAGCACCAGTTGGATGCTGAGGCGGGCCCGAGCCCCGTCCATGCGCTCAGCGAACTCCGGGTGGCCGGCCCTCAGGTGGTCCAGGAACTGGTCCACGGTGGCGATGCCGTGATCAGTCCGGTGCTTCCACACCTCCCGGGCCCGGTCCCGCAGGCCGGTTTCGGAGAGCACGCGGGTCATCTGCCGATACTTCACGTTCTTCAGGAAGAGATAGACATTCTCGATGGCCAGAGCATCCGGGGCGATGACGCAGACCTGCACATCGGCCTCCAGGAAGGAGTCCAGCACGTCGTAGGACGTGCCGGCCCCCAGGTCCAGGATCACGTGGTCCGCCGGCAGCTTGCGGAGGTGGCGGAAGAGCTTGGCCTTCTGAGCGAAAGTGATGCCATCGGTGTTCTGGGCGTTCACGTTGCCGGAGACGAGCCGCAGCCCCTGGATGCGAGTCTCCACCACCAGATCCGCCAGAGGTACCTTCTCGTCGAAGAACTGGCCCAGGGTCCGCTCGGGTTTCCGCAATCCGCAGTAGGTGTGCTGGTTGGGGCCGCCGAAATCCGCATCCACCAGGATCACCGAGGCGCCCCGATCCGCCAGCCGCGCGCCCAGGCCGTGGGACACGAGGCTCTTCCCCGTGCCGCCTTTACCTCCGCCCACCGCCCAAATGCGCATTACTCATTCAATCCTAATGATTTCCCAACGCTATCAGAAACCGCAGGATGGCAGAACCCGAGCCCCCTTGTGCAGGTCCTCGAAAAGAAGAATACTGAGACTCGGGTTCAATACACCCCGGGAGACACGACATGGCCACCAAGGGTCCCTGGAACCTCCTGAACACCGCTTTCCTGGTGGGAACCCTGCTGCTGGCCCTGGTGCTGGTGCCGCTCCACGTGCTGACGGCGCCCTTCCGCTGGGAGGAATGGGCCGTGAGCCTGGGCCTGGTCTTCGCCATAGCCGCCAGCTTCGAGAACTCCGCCCTCAAGTGGGCCAGCGACCACCGCCTCCACCACCGCCATGTGGACACGGACCAGGATCCCTACAGCATCCGCAAGGGGTTCTGGCACGCCCACTGGCTGTGGGTCATGGCCAAGGGTGATACGCCCCTCGTCGCCGTGGCCGACCTGGAGAAGGATCCCATCGTGCGCTGGCAGCACCGCCACCACTTCGTGATCGGCGCCTCGGTGGCCCTGCTGCCGCCCCTGGCCGTGGGCCTGGCCACGGGCAACCTCGCGGGGCACCTCGTGGTGGGTGTCCTGCTGCGCATCGTGCTGACCCACCACACCACCTTCCTCATCAACAGCGCCGCCCACTGGTTCGGCACCCGCCCCTACACCGACGCCAACAGCGCCCGGGACAACGCCCTCCTGGCGCCCCTCACCTACGGCGAAGGTTTCCACAACTTCCACCACCTCTGGGCCTGGGACTACCGCAACGGCGTGAAGTGGCACCAGTGGGACAGCACCAAGTGGCTGCTGGCCCTGCTGGCGGCGGTGGGCCTCGTGAAGGGCCTTCGGCGGGTTCCCGTGGCCATGATCCGGCGGGCCGAGGTGGCCATGGAGGCCAAGGCCCTCCAGGCCCGGCTGGAACGGGCAGAACCCCGCCACAGCGAGGCCCTGCGCGCCCAAATCGCCACCGCCCGGGATCGCCTGGACCGCAGCCTAGCCGCCTGGCAGGCCCACCAGGAGGCCCGCAAGACCGCCTGGGCCCAGCGCCGCAGCGAATGGCAGGCCTCTCTGGACCAGCACCAACGGGAACTGGCGGAGGCCTGGTCCGAGTGGAAGGCCGCCCGCCGTGCCGTGAACCGGCTCGCCTACGCCTGAAGGGCCTGCAGGCTTCGCACCCGCACCTCGCCGCGCAGGGTTTCGATGGCTTCGCAGGCGGCCAGGGCGGCGTTGAGGTTGGTGAGGCAGGGCACCCTCAGCCGCAGGGCCTCGCGCCGAATCGCCGCACCGTCGCTGTGGGCGTGCTGGCCTTCCGGGGTGTTGATCACCCACTGCACGGCCCCGTTCTTCAGCAGGTCCACCGCGTGGGGCCGCCCTTCGGAGACCTTGGGCAGGCGGCGCACCTGGAGGCCCAGCTGCAACTCCAGGTGCCGGGCCGTGCCCTCCGTTGCGCAGAGGCCGAAGCCCAGACGCACCAGGCGCTGGGCCAGCTCCGGCAGGCGCGGCTTGTCCCGGTCGCTCACGCTGAGGAACACCGTGCCGTGGAGGGGCAGCGGAATCCCCGCCGCCAGCAGGGCCTTGGCCGTGGCTTCGCCAAAGGTCTCGCCGATCCCCATCACCTCGCCCGTGCTCCGCATCTCGGGGCCCAGCACCGGGTCTACCTCCGGGAACTTGGCGAAGGGGAAGACCACGCCCTTCACCGCCACCGCCAGGGGTCTCCCGTCCGTGATGCCCTGGTCCGCCAGGCTCCGGCCCAGGCCGATCCGCGCCGCCACCCCGGCCCAGTCCACCCCCGTGGCCTTGCTGAGGAAGGGCACCGTGCGGCTGGCCCGCGGGTTGGCCTCCAGGCAGTAGGCCACGCCCCCCTTCACGGCCCACTGCAGGTTCATCAGGCCCCGCACCCCCAGCGCCTGCGCCAGAGCCCGGCTCTGGCGATCCACGGTCGCCAGCACCGCCCCATCCACCCCCAGGGGCGGGAAGACCGCGAAGCTGTCGCCGCTGTGGACACCCGCCTCCTCGATGTGGGCCAGGATGCCGCAGACCGCCGTGGCGGCCCCATCGCAGACCAGGTCCACATCCAGCTCCTGGGCCCCATCCAGGTAGAGGTCGATGAGCACGGGCCGGTCCCCGCCCACGGCAGCGGCTTCGCCCACGAAGCGGTCCAGTTCCCCCTCATCGAAGGCCACCGCCATGGCGCGGCCTCCGAGCACGAAGCTGGGCCGCACCATCACCGGGTAGCCCAGCCGCGCGGCCACGTGGCGTGCCTCCTCCCGGCTGGCCGCCATGCCCCAGGGGGCTGCGGGGATGCCGAGCTCCGCCAGCAGGCGCCCGAAGGCATCCCGGTCTTCGGCGGCGTGGATGGCCTCCAGGGGCGTGCCCAGGAGGGGCACCCCGGCCGCCTGGAGCGGTCCCGCCAGGTTCAGGGGCGTCTGGCCTCCGAACTGTGCGAAGACGCCCAGCAGGTTCCCGCCCGATCGCTCCCGGTCCACCACGGCCTTCACGCTCTCGAAGGTCAGTGGCTCGAAGTAGAGGCGGTCCGCGGTGTCGAAATCGGTGCTCACGGTTTCGGGGTTGCAGTTCACCAGGATCGTTTCGACCCCTTCGGCGCGCAGGGCCTCCACCGCCTGCACGCAGCAGCAGTCGAACTCCACGCCCTGGCCGATGCGGTTGGGCCCGCTGCCCAGCACCAGGGCCTTGGGCCGGTCCGTGGGCGGGGCCTTGCTGGGGCCCCAGTCCCAGCTGCCGTAGAGGTAGGGCGTTTCCGCCGCGAACTCCCCGGCGCAGGTGTCCACCCGCTTGAACACGGGCCGCAGGCCCAGGGCCTCCCGACGCGCGGCCACATCCGCCTCGGGCGCGCCGCAGAGGCGGCCGATCTGACCATCGCTGAAGCCCGCGCGCTTGGCCTGCTCCAGCAGCTCCATCGGCATCGCCGCCAGGGCGAAGCCCCGCAGGCGGCCCTCCAGGACCGCGATGGCCTCCAACTCCCGCAGGAACCAGGGGCTGATGCCCGTGGCCCGCGCCAGGGCCTCCACCGAATGCCCACCCTTCAGCGCCAGATAGAGCCAGAAGATCCGCCGGGACCCCGGGATCGCCAGATGCTCCTTCAGGCGGGCGGGATCCAGGCGCCCCTCCAGGGCCAGGGCCAGACCCGGATGGCCTTCCTCCAGGCTCCGCAGGGCCTTCTGCAGGGCTTCCTGGAAGCTGCGACCCAGGGCCATCACCTCGCCCACGCTCTTCATCTGGGTGCCGAGCACCGGCTCCGCCTGGGGGAACTTCTCGAAGGTGAAGCGAGGCACCTTCACCACCACGTAGTCGAGCACCGGCTCGAAAGCGGCCTTGGTGCGGCCCGTGATGGCGTTGGGCAGCTCCCAGAGCCGGTAGCCCAGGGCCAGCTTGGTGGCCACCCAGGCGATAGGAAAGCCCGTGGCCTTGCTGGCCAGGGCAGAGCTGCGGCTCACCCGCGGATTCATCTCCACCACCACCAGCCGCCCGCTCTCCGGGTGGAAAGCGAACTGCACGTTGCTGCCGCCCGTCTCCACCCCCACGCCCCGCAGGATGGCCTTGGCAGCCTCGCGCATGCGCTGATATTCGGGGTCCGTCAGCGTGAGGGCCGGGGCTACGGTGATGCTGTCGCCCGTGTGGACGCCCATGGGATCCAGGTTCTCGATGGCGCACACCACGATCACGTTGTCATCGAGGTCGCGCACCACCTCCAGCTCGAACTCCTTCCAGCCCAGGATGCTCTCCTCCACCAGCACCTGCCGGATGGGCGAAAGGTCCAGCCCCCGGCGCAGGATGCCCTCGAACTCCTCGATGTTGTAGGCGATGCCGCCGCCGGAGCCGCCCAGGGTGAAGCTGGGGCGCAGGATGGCGGGAAAGCCCGTGCGGGCCACGATCTCCCGGCCCTCCTCCAGGCTGTGGGCGAAGCCGCCCCGGCAGGTCTCCAGGCCCAACTCATCCATCAGCGCCTTGAAGCGGGCCCGGTCCTCGCCCTTCTCGATGGCCTCCACCTGGGCACCGATGAGCCGAGTGCCGAACCGCTCCAGCAGCCCCGCCCGGTGGGCCTCCAGGGCTAGGTTCAGGGCCGTCTGGCCGCCCACCGTGGGCAGGATGGCATCCGGCCGCTCCCGCTCCAGGATCTTCTCCAGCACCGGCAGCGTGAGGGGCTCCACATAGGTGGCGTCCGCCCGGGCCGGGTCCGTCATGATCGAGGCCGGGTTCGAGTTGAGGAGGACCGTGCGCACGCCCTCCTCCCGCAGGGCCTTGAGGGCCTGGGTGCCCGCGTAGTCGAACTCGCAGGCCTGCCCGATCTGGATGGGGCCGCTGCCGAGGACCAGCACGCTGTGAAGGTCGGTGCGCCTAGGCATGGTGTTCCTCCATCATCCGGACGAAACGCTGGAAGGCGTGGCGGGCGTCGTGGGGGCCGGGGCTGGCCTCCGGGTGGTGCTGGAGGCTGAAGATGGGCAGGCGGCGGTGGCGCAGGCCCTCCACCGTGTCATCGCTCAGGTGGCGGTGGGTCACGACCACCTCCGGAGGCAGGCTGGCTTCGTCCACCGCGAAGCCGTGGTTCTGGGCCGTGATCTCCACCCGGCCCGTCTCCAGGTCCAGCACCGGCTGGTTGGCGCCCCGGTGCCCGAAGGGCAGCTTGTAGGTGGTGCCGCCCAGGGCGTGAGCCAGAAGCTGGTGGCCCAGGCAGATCCCGAAGATGGGCAGCCGCCCCAGGCAGGCCGCCACCGTGGCCTGCATCCCCTGGAGCACCGCCGGGTCGCCGGGGCCGTTGCTCAAAAAAAGCCCGCCGAAGCGGGCCGCCGTGAGCTCCTCCGCCGGGGTGTCCCAGGGGAAGACCTCCAGGTGCAGCCCCGCGGCGTGAAGCTGCGCGAGGATCGAGGCCTTGATGCCGCCATCCAGCACCGCCACCCGGAAGCGGGCCTCCCCGTGGGGCACCTCGTAGCGATCCCGACAGCTCACCTGGGCCGCCAGGTCCTGGCCCGCCATGTCCGGCAGCGCTGCCGCGGCCGCTTCGCCCGCCGCCCAGGGCCCCTGGGCCTCGCCCCACACCAGGCCCGGCTGGACGCCCCGGTCCCGCAGGTGCAGGGTGAGGGCCCGGGTATCGAGGTCCATCATCAGCCCCACCCGGTGCCGCCGCAGCCAGCCCCCCAGGTCCGAATCGGCCCAGGGGTGGTCGGGCAGGCCCGTGATCCTGCGGCACAGCAGGGCTGTGGCCCAGGGCCGCTCCGCCTCCTCCAGGTCCGGGTGGATGCCGTAGATGCCCTGCTCGGGAAAGGTCATGCACACCATCTGCCCCGCGAAGCTGGGGTCCGTGAGGATCTCCTGGTAGCCCGCCAGCGCCGTGGTGAAGACCACCTCGCCCGAAGCCCCGCCTCCGAAGGGCGCCCGCCCCCGGAAGGCCGTTCCATCCTTCAGGATCAGCCGTGCCTCCATCCGCGCCCTCCCCCAGAAAAAGCGCCGCCGGGCAGACCCTGGCGGCGCTTCGATGGATCGGCCCCCTCCGGGAGGCCTTGGGGAGTGTGGGAGAACAATCTGGCGAGAACCAGTCTCGTTTTTAGACCTCATTCAGGAGAAACTGGACTTTTCTTCCTGAGCCCATGCGCCCCCTACCGGCCCTGATCCTTGCCGCCTCCGCGACCCTCGCCGCCCAGGATGCCTGGACGGCCTACCTGGAGCAGCGGCAGGCGCTGGACCCCGCGCGGACGCCCTGGGGGTTGATCCTGCATCCGGCCTCCGCCACCAACGAGGCGCCGGACGTTCCTCTGGAACTGCTGCCCTGGCGTCTGGATCGGGACTTCGCGCCTCTGAATCCCAGTGCGGAAGCCCGCGCCGCCCTCGCCCGATCCAAGGGTTGGGGAACAGAACCCCGCTGGCTGTTGCTGAATCCCGCAGGGGATCCCACCACCGAAGGCCGGGGCCAACCCACCGCCGAGGACCTGCGCAGCGCCTTCCACGCCGCGGGGTACGTGCCTCGCGCCACCCTGCGGGAGCGTTTCCTTGCCGAACACCCGGACCAGGGGGAGGTGCTGGGGGAGGCCGCCTTCAGCGCCCTCATGGGTGCGATGAGTCGCGTTCTTACCAATCCGGCCCTGCGGGACCCCGCTGATCCGTTGACACCGGCCGATCAGGCCGCGTGGGAGCAGGCCTTTGGGCCGACCCTGGAACCCCTCACCCGTCTCGCCCAACAGCCCCGGTGGTGGCAGGCCTCCCGACGAATCTTCTGGAGCTGGATGCCGCATGTCAGCGGGCTGGAGGGCGCGGCCCATGTGGCCCTGCAGGGTCGAATGGCCCGGGACTTCGCCCAGGCTTGGCAGAAAGAACCCCAGGCCCTCGCCCTGCACGCCGAGAACTTCGAAGGCTTGGCCCGGTGGGACATTTCGGGCCTTGCCGCCAACCTGGAACCGGTGCCGGGCCCGGCGTGGCCCCCGCGCCGACTCCTGGCGGCCTGGGGGGACAATCCCGCCCGGGGGGATCTGCCCCAAGCCCTGCACCCCCGACCGCCACTGCCGCCGGTTTCCGAGGAAGCCTGGG
>MWBB01000077.1 GCA_002068835.1 Acidobacteria bacterium ADurb.Bin340
CGACAGCGTTTCGAAGTCCCGGGCTTCCGCCTGGTGGTGCAGCTCCCAATCCGGGAACAGCTCCAGCAGGCTCGGCGCGGCCTTTATCAGGGCTTCGTTGAGGGGGCGGGCTCCACCGCTGCCCCCCAGGGCCAGGAGCCGAAAAGGCGGGCGGAGGGCTTCGGCGGGTTCGAAGGCGCGGCGGAAGGGATCGCGGACCGGGGTGCCCACCACCTCGCAGCGGGCGTTGGGCAGGCGGGCCTCCACGGCGGCCATGCCGCACCAGACCCGCTGGGCCCCCAGGGCCAGCAGGGCCACCAGGCGGCCCGGTTCGGCGTTGGATTCGTGAAGGAAGTAGGGAATGCCCAGGCTCCGGGCCGCCAGCAGGGCCGGGGCCGCGCCGTAGCCTCCGGTGGCGATGACCGCCCGGGGCGGCGCCTTGCGCCAGCGGGCCTTGAGCTTCCGCCAAGCCCACCAGAGCTTCCAGGCACTGCGGGCCATCCGCAGGGGCGAACGCCCCACGAAGCCCTCCACCTCCAGCAGCAGGTGGGGCCAGCCGCTTTCGGGCAGTTTCTGGGCCTCGATGCCGCGGGTGGCGCCCACGAAGGCGATGGGCAGGTCCGGCCAGCGCAGGCGCGCCCCTTCCGCCAGCGCCACCGCCGGGAAGAAGTGGCCGCCGGTGCCGCCGCCGGTGAAGACCAGGGCGCGGGAGAAATCGGGTTCCATGGCCCCCAGCCTACCGCCTCTGGAGCCTTCTGGAACCCTGATAGGATGGGCGTTTGCGTCCGCCGGAAGGCGGCCTTCAGGAGTGCCCATGAAGATCCTCGTCGCCGTGAAACAGGTCCCGGATTCCGAGACCAAGGTCAAGATCGCCGCCGATGGCAAGAGCCTCGATCCCGCCGATGTGAAGTGGATCACCAGCCCCTACGACGAATACGCCCTGGAAGAGGCCCTGCGGCTGAAGGAGGCCAAGGGCGCCGAGGTTGTCGCCGTGTGCGTGGGCGAAGAGAAGGCCAAGGATGTGCTGCGCAACGCCCTGGCCCTGGGCGCAGACCAGGCGGTTCTGCTGAAGGGGGCCTCCGAGGATCCCCTGGCCGTGGCCCGGGCCCTGGCGGCCTTCGCCCAGGAGCTCCAGCCCGCCCTGATCCTCTTCGGCAACAAGGCCTTCGGCTCCGACCACGGCGCCGTGGGCGCCATGGTGGCCGAGCTGATGGGCCTGCCCCAGGCCACCCTCATCACCAAGCTGGAGCTGGGCGAGGGCACCTTCCGCGCCGAGCGCGAAGGCGATGCGGGCATCGAGGTGGTGGAGGGCTCCCTGCCCGCCGTATTCACCGCCCAGAAGGGCCTCAATGAGCCCCGCTATGCCAGCCTGAAGGGCATCATGGCGGCCAAGAAGAAGACCATCGAGGAGCGCGAGGCCGCCCTGGGCGAACCCGCCCTGGCCGTGCGCACCCTCACCCTGCCCGCCGCCCGCCCCGAGGGCCGCAAGCTCGAGGGGGATGCCGCCGCCCAGGCCGCCACCCTCATGGGCCTGCTCCGCGACGAAGCCAAAGTCCTTTAATCCTTCGACATCGAAACGAGGTCCGACATGATGCTGGTTTTCTGTGAACTGAAGGATGGCAAGGTCCGCAAGCCCAGTCTCGAAGCCCTGAGCGAAGCCCGCCGCCTGGCGGACGCCGCCGGGCTCAAGGTGGCCGCCCTCTTCGCGGGCGCCGCCTGCGCCGGGGCCGAAGAGGCTGCCGGTTTCGGCGCCGATGTGATCCTCAAGGCCGAAGCTCCCGCCCTGGCCTCCTACTCCAGCGATGCCTTCGCCGCCCTCATCGCCCAGGCCGCCGAAGGCCAGGGCGCCACGGTGGTGCTGGGCGCCGCCACGGCCATCGGCCGGGATGTGCTGCCACGGGTGGCCGCACGCCTGGGCGCCGGCTACGCCTCCGAAGTGACCGCCCTCGGCCTGGAGAACGGCGTCCTCACGGCCGACCGCCCGGTGTACGCCGCCAAGGCCCAGGCCTCCGTCACCTTCACCTCCAAGGTGCAGGTAGCCTCCACCCGGCCCAACGTGTTCCCCGCCACCCCCTGCCCCAAGGCCGGCACCGTGGAGAGCCTCCCGGTCCAGGGCCTGGATTTCAAGGCCGTGGTGAAGGAAATCCTGGCCAAGGGCGGCGGCAAGCTGGATCTCACCGAGGCCGAGGTGATCGTGGCCGGAGGCCGCGGCATGAAGGAAGGCGCCAACTTCAAGCTGCTGGAGGAGCTGGCCGACGCCCTGGGCGGCGTGGTGGGCGCCTCCCGCGCCGCGGTGGATGCGGGCTGGGGCCTGCCCCACAGCATGCAGGTGGGCCAGACCGGCAAGGTGGTGAGTCCCACCCTCTACATCGCCTGCGGCATCAGCGGCGCCATCCAGCACGTGGCGGGCATGAGCGGCTCCAAGGTCATCGTGGCCATCAACAAGGATCCCGAAGCCCCCATCTTCAAGCTGGCCACCTACGGGATCGTGGGCGATCTCTTCGAGGTGGTCCCCGAGATCACCAAGGCCGTCAAGGCCGCAGGACTCTCCAAGGCCTGAAGCCCCACGCTCCCTTGCCTCGCAAAGCGCCCAGGCAACCCTGGGCGCTTTGTCCGTTCAGGCCCTGAGTTCAATCCTCCCGCTGGGCGGCCTTTCGCCAATCCATCTTCCGGGTGCCGATCATCACGGCGGCCAGCAGGCCGAAGATGAGCAGGGAACCCAGCAGCAGCGCGTTGTCCTCGGAGAGCAGCAGGCCGTAGAGGGCCCCGTAGAGCACCGCCAGCCCGCCCGTGAAGAGCAGACCCTCCCGCCGGTCGCCCAGGGCCGCCGTCAGGTAGGTGCCCAGCAGGGCCAGGTTGGCGCCGGTGGCCAGAGCGTAGGCGACCGGGAAGCCCACATGCTCCGCCAGCCCCAGCAGCAGGAGGAAGAAGACCGCCAGCGAGAGTCCCACCAGGAAATACTGGATGGGATGGACGGGCAGCGAACGCATCAGTTCCCGCAGCAGGAAGGCTCCGAAGGTCAGCGCCACGAAGAGGAACCCGTACTTCACGGCCCGCTCCGACTGCAGGTAGATGTTCACGGGCTCCAGGAAGGCGACACCGAAGTGCTGGGCCTGGCCCTGGGGGCCCTCCTCCAGCAGGGCCTCCAGGTTCCGGCTCAGGTGGGGCACCTTCCACTGGGCGGTGAAGCCCGCCTTGGACCACCTGCGCTCCACGGGCGCGAACCCGCCCTCGAAGCTCGGCGCGGGCCAGGTTCCCGTCAGGCTCAGGCGGGTCTCCTCCGCCACGGGCGCCAGGCTGAAGCTGCGGGTGCCCATGAGCTCCAGCGGGATCTCGAAGGGGATGTCCCGGGGCCGCTGAAGGTCCAGATCCGCCAGGAGGACGTGGATGCCGACGGCCGGATGGGCGCGGCGGGAGCCCGAGGCGAAGGGATGAACTGCACCCTCCAGGCGCAGGTCCACCCGGTTCAGGAGGCCCCGGGGATCGCTGAGCCCCAGGCTCAGGTAGGGCGTGCCCAGGCGCAGGTTCCGTCCAGGGCTGAGCGCCTTCAGATCCGGCAGCGCGAATCGGCCCTTCAGGGGACCGTTCATCCGGTAGACCTGGGTACGGTAGAGGCCGCGCCGCCGCGCCTCGATCGCCACGGTGCCCTGCAGGTCGAGATCCTTCGGAACCAGGCAGTGCTCCCGTTCGACCTCCTCCCAGACCTCCTCCAGGTTCCCGGTCTTGTCGTTCTTCTCGTTCCGGCGCACCTCCACGGTGTAGGGCACCACCAGCAGGGGCCCGAAGACGGTCTGCGGCAGGGCGGTGAGCCGGGCCACCTGGGCCTCGGTCTCCATCTGCCGGGCATTGCGGCTTTCGATAAGCCCGAAGGTCATCACCAAAGGGATCATCAACAGCAGACCCAGACCGACCACGGCCAGGACTTTGAGGGGAAAGGGAATGCGCATGGTGTCCTCCAGGGGAATGTCTGGAAGATGCCGCGCCTCCGTGAAGGGAGGATGGGCTTCCGTGAAGCCGGTGTGGGTCAGGTCGGCAGGGTGAGGCGGGCCACCGCACCGCCCTCGGCGCGGTTCTCCAGGGCGGCGGTTCCGCCGTGCAGCTGCGCAATCTCCCGGACGAAGCAGAGCCCCAGCCCTGTGCCCTTGGTGGCGCCATCAGGCCGCGGCAGGGAGAAGAAGGGCGTGAAGAGCTTGTCGTGGGCGAAGTCCGGGAGTCCGGGGCCCTGGTCCCGCACCTCCACCTGAACCCAGCCCGCCTCGGATCCCAGACGCACCGTGACCGCGCTGCCCTCCGGCGCGAAGGAGATCGCGTTGTCCAGGAGGTTCCCCAGGGCCTGCTCCAGAAGAAAGGCTTCCCCCTTCACCTGCGCCTCGCCCTCCAGGCGCAGGTTCAATGCCTTGGTCTGGACCGCAGGCTCCCGCTGGGCCAGCGCCTTCGCGGCGGCTGCCCGGAGATCCACAAGGCCGGTTTCCGTGAGCTGCTGGCGATGCTGGAGTTCGGCCAGGCCGAGCATCCGGTCCACCAGGCTGCGCATGCGCTGCTCCTGTTCCAGGATGTTGGCGGTGAACCGTTCCCGGGTCTCCTCGGGCAGGGGTTCCTTCAGCAGCTCCGCGGCTCCGCGGATGGCCGAAAGCGGGCTCTTCATCTCGTGGGTCAGGGTGTGGACATAGCGCTCCACATAGTCGCGGCCATCCAGACGGGCCCGCATGGCTTCCAGGGCCTGTCCGAGTTCCTTCAGCTCCGGCGCGCCCAGGCGCGGCAGGGGCGTTCGCCCATCGCCCCCCACGGCCCGGGCATAGGCCCCCAGCTTCCCCACATCCCGGGTGAGCCACCAGGTGAGGACGAAACCGATGGCCAGGGAGGCCCCCAGCAGGACCGCCCCCGCCATCCAGATCCGCCGCTCGCTCCGCTGGGCGAAGGGCAGCACGCTGGCCGTGGGCGCCACCACCGTCAACACCCCCACCACCTGCCCCTCCCACCGAACGGGGGCAGCCACATGCATGGCCGAAGTGCTGGGATCCGCCGGATCCAGCCGGGTGGCCCGGGCGCCATAGCCGCCCTGCAGGGTCTTCATCACATCGTTCCAGCGGGAGTAGTCCTGGCCCAGAGCCCGGCCCTCGCTGTCATACCGCACCAGGCCCCCGGCATCCGTGACATACACCCGGAGTTCGGGCTCTTCCTTCACCAGCCCCCAGATGGGCGCCCGAAGGTCCCGGCGGCGGTACTGGGCCACGGCCTGGGCCAGCCGCCCTTCGGCCATGCGGCCCTGGACCAGGTCCTCGGCCGCCAGTTCCGCCAGCAGGTTGGCCGTGTCCACCAGGGCCACCTCCATGCCCTGCCGCACACCCGGTTTCACTTCGCCCGAGAAGATCGACAGCACGAAGTACGCTGCCAACCCCGCGATCAGGAAGACCCCCAGGAGGAGGCGGAAGCCCAGCCTCACGGCAGTTCCACGCTGTAGCCCACGCCCCGGTGGGTCTGGATGGGATCCGCCTCCGGGGCCACGGCCCGCAGCTTGGACCGGAGCGTCTTGATGTGGGTGTCCACCGTGCGGTCCTGGGTGTCCTCGGCCCCCGCCCACACAGTCTCCATCAGTTCGGCTCGGGTGAAGATGCGGCCCGGATGGGCCAGCAGGGTGCGGAGCAGGTCGTATTCGAAGCGGGTGAGGTCCAGGAGCGCCCCCTGGTACGCGATCCGCCTTGCCGCGGCATCCATCTGGAACCCCCGGGATGCCTGCGCAGGCCTGGCCCGCCGCAGGATGGTTCGAACGCGGGCCGCCACCTCCCGGGGACTGAAGGGCTTGGTGACGTAGTCATCCGCCCCGATCTCCAGGCCGACGATGCGGTCCACTTCGGCATCCCGAGCCGTGAGGAAGAGCACGGGCACTTCGGAGAAGCGGCGCAGGCGGCGGCACACTTCGAAGCCCGAAAGATCCGGCAGGCCCACATCCAGGATCACGAGGTCGGGCTCCCGGCCCTGGATGGCTTCCAGCGCCTTACCGCCCAGGTCGCACCATTCGGGTTCGAAGCCTTCCGTGGCAAGGGCGTAGAGCAGGGTGTCGGCGATGGCGCGCTCGTCCTCCACGATCAGGATCCGCTGGGACATCGCACCCCCCTTCCGGCCTCAGACCGGCTCGAACCCCTCGGATTCCAGAAAGGCCCGGGCATCCTCCAGATCGCCAAAGCGCGCGATGACTTCCACACCCTCCCGGACATCGCCATCGGCGTGATCCAGGCGGTTGAAGCCTTCCCGGATGATGCAGGTGCCGCCCACCTCGTCGAGGGCCAGCTGCACCAGTTCCCAGGTGACGCCATGCTCGTCGCGCCAGACTTCGACGCGCAGGGTCACGCAGGCCGCTCGAAGAAGAGCACCACCATGCCGAAGCCCACGCGGTCGCCGGGCTTCAGTTCCCGGGCGTCCCCAGCGGCCAGGCGCTCCCCCTTGATGTAGGTGCCATTGGCGACACCGTGCTCTTCCACCAGGAAGTAGCGGCCATGCTCGAAAAGGATGCGGGCGTGGCGTCGGCTCACGCTGAGCTGGGGATCCTCCTCGGTGAGATCGATGTCCGGGTGGATGCCTGTGTTGGGATCGTAGCGGCCGATGAGGGCGCCGTGGGAGGTGATCCAGTACTTCTTGCCGCTGATGACGGAGACCAGACTGGCGCTGGTCTGGCCCGCCTTGCCGCCCCGGGCCCGCCCGCCCTCGGCATCCACCTTGGCGGCCAGCTCCCGGTTCCGCTGGGCCAGGCGCTGCATCATCTTCACGGAGACTTCCGGATTCTGCCGGATCATCCGCAGGAACGTGCCCCGGGAAATGGCGATCAGTTCCGTATCCTCCAGCGCAACCGCCGTATGGCTGCGAGGGATGGACTCCAGGAGACTGCCCTCTCCGAAGAAGTCCCCCTTGATGAGCTCCTCGGACCAGTCCCCCACGGGTTCGTGGCCCACATAGAGGCGCACCTTGCCCGACAGCACGATGTACATCTGCTGGGCCATCTCAGCCTTGCGGTAGATCACCTCGCCTTCGTTGAAGCGAAGTTTGCTCTGCTCGATGAAGGAGGATTCGGCCATGGAGGAAAACCTGTGGGACGAGGATACCCTGACCCCGCCGCGCCGGGGGAACGGGATCGAGGGCTATGCTCGTATCCATGCGTGCCCTCCGATGGTTCCTGGCGCCCCTCGCCCCCCTCTACGGGAGCATCGTCCGCGGACGGAACCGGGCCTTCGACCAGCACCCCGAACGCTGCCACCGGGTCGAAGTCCCGGTGGTGTCCATCGGAAACCTCACCACGGGCGGCACGGGCAAGACCCCCGTGACCCTCTTCCTGGCCCGGGGACTGGAAGCCGCAGGCTGGCCCCTTGCCGTGCTTTCCCGGGGCTACGGCGGCCGCCGGAAGGTCGATCCCATGGATGTGGAACCTGGCAGCGATGCCCGGGAGACGGGGGACGAGCCCCTCCTGATGGCCCGCGCCCTGGGTCCAGGGCGTGTGATGGTCGGACGGAAGCGTTACGCTGCGGCGCTCCGCGCCTTGGCACGGTCCCCCCGGCCCCGGATCCTGCTGCTGGATGACGGTTTCCAGCACCGGGCCCTGCACCGCGATCTCGATCTGCTGCTCCTGGATGGCGTCCGTCGCTGGGGCAACGGCCGCCTGCTCCCCCTGGGGGATCTGCGGGAACCCGCCGGCTCCGCGCAGCGGGCCCAGGCCCTGGTGGTCACCCGCGCCAGCCGATCCCAGCGTGAGGAAATCGAAGCATGGTGGGCCCTGCACGGCTCCGGAGGACCGATCTTCTGGGTCGACTTCCGCATCCAGGCCCTGCGAAACCTCTCGACAGGCCAACGGCTGGCCCTTCCGGGTGCCACGCCGGGCCCCCTGCTGGCCTTCTGCGCCCTGGGGCACCCCGAGGCCTTCTACGCGGATCTTCTGGTTGCGGGCCTCACCTGGGTGGACACCCGCAGTTTCCGGGACCACCAGCGGCTGGGAAGGGTCCAGCTTCAGGCTTTGTGCAGGTCGGCCCAGGCGGCTGGAGCCCAGGGGCTGGTTTGCACCGAGAAGGACGCCGTGAAGCTGGATCCCGCCCAAACCGCTGCCCTGTCCCTGCCTCTCTGGGTGGCGGAACAGGGCGTGGAGGGTGGCGATCCCCTGCTGGATTTCGTCCGCGAACGCCTGGAAGCCCTCACGGCTCCTTGATCGTACTGGCGGCGCGAGGCTCCGGCTTCAGCTCTGCGCCCGCCTGGCCCAGGCGCTCCTCGGTGCGGGTCTGCTGTTCCCGGATCTGCTGGCTGTCCTCCACCAGAGTGGGCGTGATGAAGATGGCCAGTTCCGTGTGGGTCTTGGCCTTCTCGCGCTTGCTGAAGAGGTTCCCGAGGAAGGGCACCTTCCGCAGCCAGGGAACGCCCCGATCATCCTCGGAAGCCTTGGCCCGGATGATCCCCGCGAGCACCAGCGTTTCCCCGCTGCGGAGCCTCACCACCGTATCCAGGTCCCGGCGGTCCACCACCGGCAGCGAAGCCGAGGCTCCACCGCTCGCGCCGGAGCCTGCGATGGTGAGGGTCCGCACCGTCACGATCTCCGAAACGGAGGGATTCACGGCCAGGGTCACGGTGCCATCGCTGGAGACCTGGGGCAGGATGTCCAGCACGATGCCCACCGGCACCACCATGGGCGTGATGTTGACGCTGGTGCTGAAACCGCCCACCCCGCCCGTTCCCGTGGTCTGGCTGTTCTGGAGGAAGAAGGCCTCCTCCCGCACCACCCGGAGGATGGCCTTCTGGTTGTTGAGGGTGGAGAGCCGCGGGGCGCTGAGCACCTGCAGGCGGCCCTCCCGCGCCAGGGCCGAGAGGGTGGCGGTCAGGCGGGCGTTCTGGACCACCAGGCGCATGATCCCCTCGCTGGCCGAAACAGCCGGGTTGTTCGTCTCGCCCGTGGTCAGCGTGCCCCGCCAGTCGGTGCCCTGGCCGCCGCTGGCGCCGCCTTCCCGAAGCAGGCCGTTCCAGTCCACCCCGATCTGGCTGTCGGTGCCCAGGGTGACCTCCACGATGCGGGCCTCCAGCAGCACCTGGCGGCTGTTCCGCCGGCGGAGTTCCTCGAGGTAGGTCTCCACCCGCTTCTGGGTGCCCGGTTCGGCGCCCACCACCACCAGGCCGGATTCCGGGTGGATCACCAGGGTGCGGCCATCCTTGGCGAAGGAGAGGGGCTGAGGGCCGCCGGCCTGACCCTGGGCGGCGGACGAGGCCGCTTCGCCTCCCATGGCCTCCCCGAAGATCAGGGTGGTGAGCCCCGCCCGCAGTTCCTCCCAGGGATCGAAGCCGTTGCTCGTCGTGAGGGTGGAGGTGTAGGAGGACGAACTGCCCCCCTGGCCGCCACCGGCGCCCATGCCGGAGCCGCCGGACATTCCGCCAGACATTCCGCCGCCACCGGATCCACCGGAGGTCCCGCCCCCGCCGCCCCCGGTGGCCTGGATGAGCTGGCCCGAGGCGTTCACCAGGAACTCCTTGGCGCCCTGGCGGCGCATCGCCAGGTGGTCCACCTGGAAGAAGCGGAGGCCGCCATCCGACTTCTGGATGTGCAGGGTGCGCCCCGTGCGCACATAGCCCAGCCCCAGGTTGGGCAGCACCTGATCGAGGATTTCCTGGAGGGTGACGTTCTTCAGGTCCATGCCCTTCACCCGGGTCTCGATCCCGGGCTCGAAGGTGAGGTTGAAGTCCGTGTCCTCCGCCGCGGCTCGCAGAAGGTCCTTCAGGTCCGCATCACGGACGGAGAGGCTGAGGCGCTTCGGCCCCTGCGGAGACGGCGGGGCCTGGGCCAGGAGGAGGAGGCTCCCGGCGCAGAGAAGGGACAGCAGGAAGGGGATCGAGCGGTTCACGGAGCCTCCGGAGCCGGTGCATGCAGGGGATTCGTGGAGAGGACACGGGAGCCGGAAGGGCCCTTCAGGGTCACCTTGGAACCGGAGATGGGCCCGACCACCAGACGGGTTCCCGGAAGGGCCTGCCCCTTGCGGAAGGGAGCGCCCTCGAACCAGGCCCGCCCGCCCTGCCCGTCCTGAACCAGGAAATCCAGCGGGGGGGGCTCACCCGGCGCAGCCTCCGCCGCAGGGCCCGGTGGCGTTGGCGCCTTTGGTTCGCGGACGGCCGCGGGACGTGGAACGGACGGTGGGTCCAGGGGCTTCATGAGATCGCTGACCCCCGTGCGGGCCCGGGCCCGCAGGGCCCCCTCGTCCTTCAAGGCCGAGGGTACCTCCGCCAGCCCCCGCAGATCCGCCCAAAGGTCGCCATCACCGTCGGCGGGGGGTTC
>MWBB01000078.1 GCA_002068835.1 Acidobacteria bacterium ADurb.Bin340
GGGCGCAGGCCGTAGGTCCCGCCGTTCACTGGCAGGGGAGGCGCGGGAACGGGGGCCTCATCCACCGCCGCCGTCACCTCGATGACCGAAGCTTCGGGCTGGCCCAGGGCGTTCTTCCGGGCGCGGGTCTTGGTGGAGAGGATGAAGGCTTCCTCGCCCATCTCCTGCTTGATGATGCTCAGGGCCTCCTGCATGGAAGCGGCCTCGAAGGTCTTCACGCGCATGGTTCACCTGGAGCGGTTGGGAAGCGGTTCATGCCACGGTCCCCAGGTTGACCACCCGGACATCCGAGGGGATCTCCGAATGGCTGAGGACCACGAGGTGGGGCAGGCTGCGCTCCAGCAGGCGGCGCAGATGGGGGCGCACCATCGGGTTGGTGAGCAGCACCGGCTGGGCGCCGGGCAGGAGCTGGGCGATGCCGGTGGCGATGCGGGTCAGCAGTTCCTGGAGGCGGTCTGGCGCCAGGGCCAGGAAGCTGCCCCGTTCGCTGGACTCGATGCCGCCCTGGAGGGTCTGTTCGAGGGTGGGATCCAGCACCAGCACCCCCAGTTCGTTCTGTTCGCTGAGGTGCGGCGCCGTGAGGGTGCGGCCCAGGTGCTGCCGGACGTATTCCGTGAGCAGAACGGGATCGCGGGTCAGGGTGGCGGCTTCCGCCGTGGCCTCCAGGATGCGGCCCAGGTCGCGGATGGAAACCCGCTCCCGCAGAAGGTTCTGGAGCACCCGCTGGAGGCTGCCCACGGGCACCACCGAGGGCACCAGCTCCTCCACCAGCCGGGGGCTCTGCTCCTTGAGCGTGTCCAGAAGCTGCTGCACCTCCGGGCGGCCCAGCAGTTCGGGGGCCTGCTGCTTCACCAGTTCCGACAGGTGGGTGGTGAGCACCGTGGGGCCATCCACCACCGTGTAGCCCAGCAGCTGGGCCCGGTCCCGCTGGGCATCGGGAATCCAGTAGGCGGGCAGGCCGAAGGCGGGTTCCGTGGTGGGCTGGCCCTGGATCTCCTCCGTGGCGGTGCCGGGGTTCATGGCCAGGAAGAGGCCCGGAACCAGGTCGCCCCGGGCGATCTCCTCGCCCCGGAGCAGCACCCGGTAGGTGTTGGCGGGGAGCTGCAGGTTGTCCCGGATGCGGATGGGGGGCACCACGATGCCCAGCTCCTGCGCCATCTGGCGACGCAGGCCCTTGATGCGTTCCAGCACCGTGCCGCCCTGGCCTGCATCCAGCAGGGGAATCAGCCCGTAGCCCACCTCCAGGCCCAGGGGATCGATCTTGAGCAGGCTCTCCACCCGCTCCGGCTCTGCGGCGGGCTTCAGCTTCTCCCGGGCCTCCTCCAGGGTGGCTTCCACCTGTTTCGTGCCCTTCTGCTTCCAGGCGGCGTAGGCCACCACCCCGAAGAGCAGGCCCAGGAACCAGAAGGGCACCAGAGGAAGGCCGGGCACCGCGCCGAAAAGGAAGAGCACGCCGGCGGCGATGGCCAGGGGGCGCCAGTCCATGCCGAGCTGGCTCATCACCTCGGTGCCGAGGTTGAGGGACTGGCTGCCGCTTCGGGTGGTGAGGATGGCGCCGCCCACGGAGATCAGCAGGCTGGGGATGGCCGTCACCAGCCCATCGCCAACGGTCAGCAGGGTGAAGGTCTCCATGGCCGTGAGCACGGGCATGTCGTAGCGCAGGATGCCGATGATGATGCCCGCGACGATGTTCACCGCCAGGATCAGCAGGCTGGCGATGGCATCCCGCTGAGTGAACTTCACGGCGCCGTCCATGGCCCCGTAGAAGTTGGCTTCCTCCGACAGATCCTTGCGGCGCTTCCGGGCTTCGTTCTCGTCGATGTACCCGGCATTCAGGTCGGCATCGATGGCCATCTGCTTGCCGGGCATGGCGTCCAGGGTGAATCGTGCCGTCACCTCGGCGATGCGCCCGGCGCCGTGGTTGATCACGATGAACTGGATGGCCAGCAGGATCAGGAAGACCACCAGGCCGATCACGTAGGAGCCACCCACCACGAACTGGCCGAAGGACCGCACCATGTGGCCCGCGGCTTCGACCCCCTGCTCGCCGCCGAACAGCAGGATCCGGCGGGTGGTGGCCACATTGATGGCCAGCCGGTAGATGGTGACCATCAGCAGGATCGAAGGATAGGCGTTGAACTCTTGGGGGCGGGGCACATACATGCCCACCATGAGGATCAGGAGGGAGATGGTGATGTTGAAGGTGATGAGGATGTCCAGAGCCCAGGCGGGCATCGGCAGGATCATCACCACCAGCACCACGATGACGAAGACCGGCGCAGCAAGGTCCACCCGCTTGGCGAGCTTTCCCATCAATGGCAGCAATCGGTCGAGAAACGTCAGCATTCTGACACCCGCCCGGCGGAGGGCGAGGGCTGTGCCAGCGGCCGGGGGATCAGTCCTCGCGGACCTTCCGAGCCTGCTTCATGAACTCCGGAAGGCGGCCCAGGGCGGCCTGGGAAGCCATCCACTGGCGGTGGGGTCGGGCGGGGTAGCCGGTGACGAAGGCGTCTTCCGGCACATCCTTGGCTACCACGGAGGCGCCGCCCACGATGGCCCGGGCGCCAATGGCGATGTG
Source organism: Acidobacteria bacterium ADurb.Bin340 (assembly GCA_002068835.1). Lineage (GTDB taxonomy): Bacteria > Acidobacteriota > Holophagae > Holophagales > Holophagaceae > MWBB01. Next base: position 2,579 of record MWBB01000078.1, read on the forward strand.
GTCGATGACTCCCACCTTCCCGGCCAGGGTTACGTAGTCGCCCAGGGTCACGCTGCCCGAAAGGCCGGTCTGGGCCACGATCAGGCAGTGCTCGCCGATCTGTGCGTTGTGGGCGATCTGGCAGAGGTTGTCGATCTTGGTACCCCGTCCGATGCGGGTGGGGCCCAGGGCGCCCCGGTCGATGGTGGTCCCGGCGCCGATCTCCACGTCGTCGCCCACCTCCACCCAGCCCACCTGGGGGATCTTGAGGTGGCGGCCCTCCGAAAGGGTGTAGCCGTAGCCATCGGCTCCCAGCACCGCGTTGGCGTGGATCCGCACCCGGTTCTCCAGGCGGGTGCGGCGGTAGAGCACCACGCCATCGAAGAGTTCGCAGCCTTCGCCCAGCACGCAGTCCGCCCCCAGGCGCACGCCGGGGTGCAGGATGCAGCCCGGGCCGACGACGCAGCGGGCACCCACGGTGGCGGTGGGGTGCAGCAGGGCCGTGGGATCCACCTGGGCCGTGGGGTGGATGGCCTGGGCGCACCATTCGGGCGGGGGCTCCGGGTGGAGCAGGCCCACCGCCTGAGCGAAGGCGGCCTGGGGCTGGGCCACCTGCAGTACGGGGCGGTCCTCCAGGTCCAGGTTCGTCCGGGCCAGGATCAGGCCCGCGCCGGAGGCCAGGCCCTGATCGCGGTACTTCGGTCCGGCCACGAAGCTGAGGGCCTCGGCCCCCGCCTCCCCCAGGGGGGACGCTTCGCGGATCGGCCGGTCCTCCGGGCAGTTCCGCAGGCTGCCGCCCAGGCGCTCCGCCAATGATCCTGCGGTGAATCCATGGTCCGTCATGGTTGCTCCGAATTCAGACCGCCCCGGGCTCCAGGGCGTGGTCCAGGGTGATGGGGCGCTGGAAGGCGAGGGGGGCCTGCCGCACCGGGCAATCCGCCAGGGCGCAGCCCGTGCACCAGGCCCGCTGGCAGGGATCCACATGGGTGTGCAGCTCCCCTTCGATGGCCGCCTCCGCCAGCACCTGCTGGCCGAACTGGTCCGCCAGGTCGTGTCCCTGGGCGATGGTCAGGAATTCGGGCAGCACCATGTGGATGTCCACATGGGTGTACCGGCCGGAGCGCAGGGTTCGCAGTTCGTGGACGGCCACCAGATCCGGGGGCCGAACCTGGTTCATGGCCTTCACGAGGACGGCCAGGAGTTCGGGATCCTCCACATCCAGCAGGGCCTGGCTGGAAGCCTTCACGAGCCGGTAGCCCGTGGCGGCGAGGTGAAGGGCCACCACCAGGGCCATGAGGGGGTCCAGCACCTGGAGACCCGTGAGCTTCACCAACAGGAGTCCCCCGGCGATCCCAAGGGTGGTCCAGAAGTCGCTGAGCACGTGCTGGCCATCGGCTTCCAGGGCCTTGGAGTGCTGGTGGCGCCCCATCCGCACCAGCCACCAGCCCAGGAGGCCGTTCAGGGCGCCAGCCACCAGGTTGATGGACAGACCCATGCCCAGATCCTTGAGCTGCACGAGCCCATGCCACTGGGCCCAGAGGGCCGATACGGCTTCCCAGGCGATGAACACCGCCGCCAGGGAGATGAGGCCGCCTTCGAAGGCGGCGCTGAAGTGTTCGATCTTCCCGTGGCCGTAAGGGTGTTCCCGGTCTGCGGGCTTGCCGGCGAACAGGATGGCCCCCAGGGCGAAGGTGGCTGCCACCACGTTCACCACGCTCTCGATGGCATCGGATTTCAACGCCGTGGAACCGGACACCAGATAGGCCGCGTACTTGAGGGCCAGAATGCCCAGGCCTGCGCCGAGGGAAACCAGGGCCACCCGGATGCGGACGCGCTGCGAAGACGTTCGGGCCATGGCCCATCATCGTCTCCGGGCGCTGGGCCCCGCAAGGCGGCCCGGGTATGCTGGTCGATCGTGGGCCGGGGTGCCGCTGTCTTTCGGGGCAGAGGAAAGTCCGGACTCCATAGGGCACCAGGCCAGCTAACGACTGGGCGGGGCGACCCGACGGAAAGTGCAACAGAGAATAGACCGCCGATGGCCCTTCGGGGATCAGGCAAGGGTGAAACGGTGGGGTAAGAGCCCACCGCCGGACCGGTAACGGGACGGGCACGGTAAACCCCCTGGGGAGCAAGACCAAATAGGCTGGCGTGCCACACACGTGGTGAGGATCGGCCCGATCGAGCCAGCGGGTAGGTTGCTGGAGGTCGTCGGCGACGGCGGCCCAAGAGGAATGGCACCCCTCGACAGAATCCGGCTTACAGGCCCACCGCGGCCCTCTTCGGAGGGCCGCGCTCCTGTACGCTGGATCGATGCGTCGACCCACCCCCAAGACCGCGGCCCTTCTGGTGACGGCCCTGGCCTTCCATGTGGATACCCTCCTCTACTGCCTGCTGGTTCCCCTGCTGCCCCGGTATGCCCGGGAGCTGGACCTGAACCAGACCCAGGTGAGCCTGCTCTTCGCCAGCTACGCCGTGGCCCTGCTGGCGGCCACCTTCCCCCTGGCGCGGCTCACGGACCGCTATGGGCGCCGAGGCCCCATGCTCTGGGGCCTCGCGGGCCTGGCCTTCACCACCCTGGCCTTCGCCCTCAGCCGCTCCTACGCCGTGCTCCTGGTGGCCCGGGCCCTCCAGGGCATCGCGGGCGCCGCCACCTGGCTGCCGGGCATGGCCCTGCTGGCGGACCATTTCCCCAAGGAGGAGCGGGGTCGGGCCATGGGCACCGCCTTCGCCGGAGCCAACCTGGGCCTGCTGCTGGGGCCGCCCCTCTCGGGCTTCCTGGATCAGCATGTGGGACCGATGGCGCCCTTCCAGGTGGGCATCGCCCTGGTGGTGCTGGATGCCCTGGGCCGGGCCTTCCTCCTGTCCGACGGCGAGCATGTGCCGGAGGCGCCCATCCCCTGGGGCCGCCTCTTCCGCAACCGGGTGGTGATGGTCTTCGCGGGGGCCATGGCTCTGGGATCGGCGGTCTGGACCCTGCTGGAAGCGGCGCTGCCCCTGAATCTGGCTCAGCGCTTCGGCCTGGGGAGCCGGGACATCGGCCTGGCTTTCGGCGCCATGGCCCTGGCCCACACCCTGAGCAGCCCCTTCATGGGCCGCCTGTCGGATCGCATCGGCCGGGCCCGGGTGCTGCGCATCGGCCTGGCGGCTTCGGTGGTGCTGATGCCCCTGCCGGCGCTCCTGCCTTCGCCCTGGACCGTGGGGCTGGCCATGATGGCCCTGGGCTTCAACGCCAGCTTCCTGCTGAGCCCCTGCAGCCCCGCCGTGGCGGACCAGGTGGAGCGCATGGACAGCCAGAGCTTCGCCTCGGGCTTCTCGATCCTCAACATCGCCTATTCCGTGGGCATGGCCCTGGGACCGCTCCTGAGCGGCCCCATCATCGATGTCCTCGGCTTCGGCGGAGCGCTGGCGGTGGTGGGCGCGGCCTCGGGGCTCTTCCTCTTCGCCACCCGCGGTATCAACACCTGAACCGGAACAGCCACCGCTCCGCGTCCGGCCTGAAGGGCTCCTGGTGGAGCCCGCCCCAGGCCTCCTCCAGGCCCAGGCCCGCCCCTTCCGCGAAGGCCAGCACTTCTTCGTGGGTGGGGATCCAGATGTCGTGGCGGAAGCGCACGCCCTCGAGGATGCGGTCCGTCCAGATGCGCCGCCGGTCGGGGCTCCAGCGCACCCGCTCCCGGTAGCCCTCCGCCTCGAACCAGCGGCCCTCCAGGGGCGCCGCCGCGGCCTCCAGGGCGGCGCGGCCCGTGAGGTCCAGCACCAGAACGCCTCCGGGCGTTAGGACCCGGGCGAATTCCTGGAGCTGGCGCAGGTTCTCCGCGTCGGAAGCGAAGTAGCCCCAGCTGGTGTAGGCGCAGAGGATCCCGTCGGCGCAGTGGCTGCGGAAGGGCAGGGCCCGCAGGTCCAACCGCACCAGGGATTCTGGGTGGGTTTCGGCGTGGCGCCTCAGGTTCAGGGGGCTGAGGTCGCCGCCCACCACCTGCCAGCCTGCCGCTTCCAGGTGGGGGCGCAGGCGGCCCCAGCCGCAGGGCAGGTCCAGCACCCGGGCGCCCGGCGCCTGGCCCAGGGCCCGCACCAGGGCGGGGCCCTCTTCCGCGGCCTCCGCCTCCTTGCTGCGGTAGATGCGGAAGTAGAGGGGATGATCGAAGTCCCGGGCGAACCACTCCATGCCCCGCAGTGTGCGCGGATCCCCTCCGGAAGGCACCCTGCGTCTCTGCGCGCTTCGCAAGGCCACGCGGGATCGGTAGTCTGGAAGATCAACCCCGCGGAGCCCTCGGGTGGGCTCCTGCGCGCACGAGGGCGCCATGAGCGACAAGAAGAAATACGCCGTCTACCTGCCCCGCACGGATTTCCCCATGAAGGCGGATCTGCCCCAGCGGGAGCCCAAGCGCCTGGAAGCCTGGAAGGCCGATCGCCTCTACGAGCGCATCGAGGCGAAGCGCCGGGCCGACAACGCGGCCGGGAAGGGCCGGGGCCGCCGCATCCTGCACGACGGCCCGCCCTACGCCAACGGTGCCATCCACATGGGGCACGCCCTCAACAAGATCCTCAAGGACATCGTGGTGAAGAGCCTCTGGCTCGACGGCTACGAATCCCCGTACGTCCCCGGCTGGGACTGCCACGGCCTTCCCATCGAGCACGCGGTGGAAAAGGACCTGGGGCCCAAGCGCCGTGAGCTGAGCCGCAGCGAGTTCCTGGCCAAGTGCAGGGCCTACGCCGCCAAGTGGATCGACACCCAGCGCACGGGCTTCCAGCGCCTGGGCGTGCTGGGGGCCTGGGGCGAACCCTACGTCACCATGGAACCCAAGTACGAAGGGGCGGTGGTGCGCCTGCTGGGCCAGCTCTTCGAGCGGGGCGCCGTTACCCGAAAGCTGAAGGTCGTCCACTGGAGTTATGGCGCCCGCACGGCCCTGGCCGAAGCCGAGGTGGAGTACGCGGACAAGACCAGCCCCGCCATCACCGTGGCCTTCCCGGTGCCGGATGCCGAGGCCCAGCGCCTGGACCTGCCCACGCCCCTCTACCTGCCCATCTGGACCACCACCCCCTGGACCCTGCCCAGCAACCTGGCCATCGCCCTGCACCCCGACATGGAATATGCCGTGGTGAAGGCCGGGGACCGCCACTACCTCGTGGTGGTGCCCCTGCTGGAGGACTTCCAGAAGAAACTGGGTGTGGAGCTGCACACCAAGGGCATCCGCAAGGGCGCCGAGTTCCAGACCCTCACCTACCGCCACGCCTGGCTGGACCGCACCTCGCCGGTGCTGATGGCCGACTACGTCACCGCCGACGCGGGCACGGGCCTGGTGCACACGGCGCCGGACCACGGCGTGGACGATTTCGGCCTGGCGAACCACCTGGGCCTGCTCCAGCTGGTGGGGCCCGACGGCAAGTTCACGGCCGCGGCCAACGATCCCGATCTGGAAGGCCGGAACATCTTCGACACCAACCCCGTGGTGCTCGACAAGCTCAAGGCCGTGGGCGCCCTGCTGCACGAGGCGAAGCTGGAGCACAGCTACCCCCACTGCTGGCGCACGAAGACGCCCATCTTCTTCCGGGCCACGGAGCAGTGGTTCATCACCATGGACGATGAGCTGGCGGGCCACGGACAGAGCCTGCGGGAGCTGGGCCTTTCCGGCGTGGACACGACCACCTGGGTGCCCGCCCAGGGTCGCAACCGCATCCACGCCATGATCAGCGGCCGCCCCGACTGGTGCATCAGCCGCCAGCGCGCCTGGGGCACGCCCATCACCGTGCTGCGCTGCAGCGATTGCGGGGAGCCGCTGGTGTGTCCCGAGGTCTTCGAGAAGGCCGCCTTGGCCATCGAGGCCCGGGGCATCGAAGCGTGGTCCGAGATGGCCCTGGAGGAACTCCTGCCGGTGGGCTCCACCTGCGCCAAGTGCGGCGGTACGGTCTTCCAGAAGGAAACGGACATCCTGGATGTGTGGATCGATTCCGGCGTTTCGGCCACCGTGGTGTGCCGCACCAGCCCGGAACTGAAGCCCGAGGACTACGGGAAGTTCATCTACCTGGAGGGCTCGGACCAGCACCGCGGCTGGTTCCACAGCAGCCTGCTCTTCAATCTGGCCGCCAGCGGCGACAAGCCCTACGACACCGTGGTGACCCACGGCTTCGTGCTGGATGGCAAGGGCCAGAAGATGTCCAAGAGTCTCGGCAATGTGATCACCCCCGACGAGATCATGAAGACCCTGGGGGCCGACATCCTGCGGCTCTGGGCCGCCAGCGTGGACTACCAGGAGGACATCCGCATCTCCAAGGACATCCTGGAGCGCAACGCCGATGCCTACCGGAAGCTGCGCAACACCCTGCGCTTCCTCCTGGGCGCCCTGGCGGACTTCGATCCCGCCCGGGACGCGGTGCCCCAGGACCAGTGGGCCAGCCTCGACCGCTGGGTCTGGTCCGCCTTCCTCAAGCTGGCTGCGGAGGTGCGCCAGGCCTACCGGGATTTCGATTTCCTCAAGGCCACCCAGCTGCTGCTGGCCTTCTGCCAGACGGAGCTTTCGGGCCGCTACTTCGAGATCCTCAAGGACCGCCTCTACTGCGATGCCCCGGATAGCCCCCGCCGCCGGAGCTGCCGCACCGCCTGCCACAAGCTGGCGGAGGGCCTCTGCATCCTGATCGCCCCCGTGCTCAGCTTCACCGCCGACGAAGCCTGGACCGCCATCCCCGGCGTGGAAGGCCACGTCTTCGAGCAGCGCTTTCCGGAAGGGGAGGGTTCGATGGACCTGGGCGGCTGGAACCGCCTCTGGGAGATCCGCGAAGCGGTCCAGGCCGCCATGGAGCCCCACCGCGCCGCCAAGGCCATCGGCACCAGCCTGGATGCCAAGCTTCACCTGGCGCTGAAGGTGGAGGATATCCCCACCCTCAGCACACCGAACCTCGGCGAAGCCCTGGAGGACCTTCTGGTCGTTTCCGAGGTGGCCGTCGTTCCGGGTGAGGACCTCGCCATCACCGTCGAACCCCACCCCGGCACCAAGTGCCCCCGCTGCTGGAACCACAAGGGCGGGGCGGGGCAGGGTGAGGATGCGGACCTGTGCCCCCGCTGCTGGGCCGTGGTCCAGGCGGAGCGGGCGTGAGGCGGCGTCTGCCCTGGCTGCTGCTGCCCCTGGCGGTGCTGGGCCTGGACTGGGGCTCCAAGCTCTGGGTCCTGGCCCGGCTCCACCCGGGCGAGATGCATCCCGTGATCCCGGGTTTCTTCAACCTGACCCTGGGCTTCAACCCCGGGGCGATCTTCGGCAGCTTTTCCAACCTCCCGGCGCCCGTCCGCCAGGGGATCTTCCTGGTGGCGGGCGTGGCCGCCCTGGGCTACTTCGGGTGGGAGTTCTGGAAACCCGCCACGGAGCCCCGGCAGCGGGTGGCCCTGGGCCTGATCCTGGGGGGCGCCCTGGGCAACGGCCTGGACCGGGTGGTGCACGGCCATGTGGTGGACTTCCTGGATTTCGTCTTCTGGGGCTGGCACTACTGGACCTTCAACCTGGCCGACAGCGCCATCGTGTGCGGCGCGATCCTGCTGGGCTGGACCCTGTTCAG
>MWBB01000079.1 GCA_002068835.1 Acidobacteria bacterium ADurb.Bin340
TCAGCCGCGCCAGCTCCGCCCAGCCCTCCTCGATCTCCCCATCGGGATCGGGCCAGTGGATCTGCATCAGGTCGATGGTCTCGACCTGCAGCCGCCGCAGGCTGGCCTCCACCTCGGCCCGTACGCTGGCCGCCTTCAGGGAGCGGTGGATCGTGCCGTCCTCGCGCCACAGCATGCTGCACTTCGTGAAGATCATGGGCCTCGCCGCACGGCCCTTCAGGGCTTGGCCCACCACCTCCTCCGCGTGGCCCAGTCCGTACACCGGCGCGGTGTCGATCCAGTTGATGCCCAGATCCAGGGCCCGGTGGATGGCGGCGACCGTCTCGGCATCATCCTGGGGGCCCCAGCCGAAGGCCCAGCCCCCGCCCCCCGAGGCCCAGGAGCCGAAGCCCAGGGGCGAGATCATCAGGTCCGAGTTCCCCAACCGGCGCCGTTCCATCGTGAACCTCCCATGCGTCTTGGATGCCCCTGGCTGCGACCGATCCCTACACGAAAGGCCGCGCCACCAGCCGCCGCTCCAGCGTGAAGTTCCCCTGGGCCAGCTTCGGCAGGGCCCGGGCCAGGGCCTCGCGGCTGCAGGCCAGGGCTTCGCACCAGGCATCCACGGGCACCTCGCCCCCTTCGGGATGAGCCTCGATCCATTCGGCCCAGAGCCCACCCAGGCCGACCAGATCGGGTTCGGCGCGGTCCAGCCAGTTGCGCTCCTGGGGCCGCACGGGCTCGTGGAAGCGCTGGCCCCGCAGGGCCTCGGGCAGGAAGTCCTGGCGCCGACCGTAGTCCTGGTGGCTGTAGAAGTAGCCCTGGCCCCGGCCCGCGGCGCGGCTCACGGCCGTGTGAGCATCCCGCAGGCTGGCGGGGACGGGATGGTCCTCCGCCCCCAGGGCCGCGTCGATGGCCGAGATGGTGGCGTTGCTCTTGGGGGCGTTGGCCACGTAGATCACCGCCTGGGCCAGGGGAATGCGGGCCTCGGGCCAGCCGATGCGCTCCACGGCGCGGGCGGCGGTCTCCGCCAGGATGAAGGCCTGGGCATCGGCGTTGCCCACATCCTCCGCAGCGCAGACCATGAGGCGCCGCGCAATGAATCGGGGATCCTCGCCGCCGCGGATCATGCGGGAGAGGTAGTAGAGGGCCGCATCCGCATCGCTGCCCCGCAGGCTCTTCTGGAAAGCGGAGGCCAGATCGTAGTGCCCGTCGGCCCGGTCGTACATCATCCGGCCCCCCAGAGCCTCCTGGAGCAGGTCCAGCGTTCGCCCCTCGGGGGCCAGGCCCAGCCAGGTCTCCAGCCCCGTGAGGGCCGAGCGCAGGTCGCCTCCGGCCCAGCGGCTGAGCCAGTCCAGCACCTCCGTGGGTTCGGGTTCCTCCGGCCGCTCCTGTCCCCAGGCCCGCCGGAGGATCACGAGCACCTCCTCCGGCGCGATGGGCTCCAGGGCCAGGAGCTGGCAGCGGCTGCGCAGCGCGGGATTCAGGTAGAAGGCCGGATTCTCGGTGGTGGCGCCGATGAGGATCGCCTCGCCCCGCTCCAGGTAGGGCAGCAGGATGTCCTGCTGGGCGCGGTTGTAGCGGTGGATCTCATCGAGAAAGACCACGGGCGCCGCGGTGCGGAACAGCGGCATGTCCTTGGATTCGGAAAGGAACTTCTTCAGCTCGGCCGCAGACCCCGTGACGCCGCTGAACTCCAGGAAGGGGTGGCCCGTCTCCTGGGCCAGGATCCGGGCCAGGGTGGTCTTGCCCGTGCCGGGCGGCCCCCAGAAGACCAGGGAGGGCAGCCGCCCGCCCGCCAGGAGGCGCTGCAGCACCCCGGCCTTCCCCAGCAGGCGCCCCTGCCCCACCACCTCGTCCAGGCGGCGGGGGCGCATGCGTTCGGCCAGGGGGATGTGGGCGGTCACGGGCGGCTCCGGACCTCCAGCCTACCGCCGCCCTTACTTCACGGCCTCCTTCACGCCCTTGGCCGTTTCCTTGGCGCCTTCGGCCACGCCCTTGCCGGCGGTCTTCGCTCCTTTGCCCACGGCCTTGCCGGCCTTCTTGGCGCCGCGCCCCACGGCCTTGCCCCCCTCCTTGAAGGCCTTGCCCACCGTCTTGGCAGCCTTTCCGAGGGCCTGGCCGGCCTCTTTCGCATCCTGCTTGATGCGGGCCCCGGGCTCATCGGCCAGGCCGAAGCAGAGGATCAGGGCGAGGGTGGGCGCGATCATGCCCTCAAGGATGGTGCGTTGCGGCGCGCAGAACCAGGGGTGAGGATGGAGCGAACCCGAGGCTTCCATGTCCCCCCATGCCAAAGCGATTCCCCTCATCCTGGCCGGCGTGCTGCTGAACGCCTTCGCCCAGGTGCCCCTGAAGCGGGGCCTGCAGGCCGCAGGGGGCCTGGAGTGGTCGTGCATCGCCCTCTTCAAGCTTTTCCTGCAGCCCTGGGTTCTGCTGGGACTCGGCTGCTACGCCGTGAGCGTGGTGGTGTGGCTGGGAGCCTTGTCCAAGGTCGAGGTGGGCTATGCCTATCCCTTTCTGGCCCTCGGCTTTCTGGCCAACGCGCTCCTGAGTCGCTGGCTGCTGGGCGAAGGCATTCCGCCCCTCCGCTGGCTGGCCCTCGGGCTCATCGTTGCCGGCGTCGCTCTCCAGGCCTTCACGGGTCGAAAATAGCTGCCGCACCCACCCCCGATCTGCCGGTAGACTTCCGCCATGGCTCCTTCATCCCGCTTCCGGGCCACGCCCCACGAAGGAACCCTTCCGGGGGTGGATCCTGCGGGCATCCGGATCCTGGTGGTGGATGACCAGGAGATCGTGCGGCTCCAGCTGAAGCGCATCCTCAAGCGGGCGGGATTCGCGGTGCTGGAGGCCGCCGATGGGGCCGCCACGCTGGATCTGCTGGCCTCCGAACCCGTGGACCTCATCCTGAGCGACATCCGGATGCCCGGCATGACCGGCGTGGATCTGGTCAAGGCCATCGCGCCCCGCATCCCCGATACCGCCGTGGTCATGGTGAGCGGCCTCGACAACGTGGATCTCGCGCTGGAATGCCTGCGCCATGGGGCCTACCACTACGTGCTGAAGCCCTTCAAGACCAGCGGCATCCTCATCGCCGTGGCCAACGCCCTGCGCCGCCGGATGCTGGAGCTCGAGCACCGGGATCGGGAAGCGATCCTGGCGCGGAAGGTCCGGGAACAGACCGAGGAAATCCGTGCGGGACGGGAGGAGATCTCCCTGCGCCTGCTCTCCGCCTCGGAGCACCGGGACAACGAGACCGGCGCCCATGTGCGGCGCATCGGCCTCTACGCGGCGGAGATGGCCCACCTGCTGGGCTGGGATGCCACCGGGACCGATTGCATCCTCGCGGCGGCCCCCATGCACGACATCGGCAAGATTGGCGTGCCGGACCGCATCCTGCAGAAGGGCGGCCCCCTTACCGAGGAGGAGTGGATCATCATGAAGACCCACCCGGTGATGGGCGCCAACATCCTGCGGGAGTCCACGGTGCCCTTCATCCAGATGGGCGCCCGCATCGCCCTGAGCCACCACGAACGCTGGGATGGCGCAGGCTATCCCCAGGGCCTGGCGGGCACCCGCATCCCTCTGGAAGCCCGAATCGTCTGCCTGGTCGATGTCTTCGATGCCCTGTGCAGCCGCCGGGTCTACAAGCAGCCCTGGTCCGAGGCCGACACCCTGGGGTATCTGCAGGAGGCTCGGGGTACGCACTTCGATCCCACCCTGGTGGATCTTTTCCTCGGCCACCATGCCCGGTTCCGGCGCATCTTCCAGGAGCACCCGGATCGCTTCGCGCCGGACGAACTGCCCTGAGATGTGACAGCCCTCATACAGGCCGGGGGCTGCCTTCGGGACAATGGAGGCGGATCCAGACAGGATCCGATCCCCGATCCCCCCCAGACCGAGGTCCCATGTACGACATCGAACGCTCCTTCGATCATCAGCTGGTCACCACCGCGAAGAACCGCCCCACGGTGGTCTTCGTGGAAGCCCTGGACCCCCGTGTCATCGAGGCGGCCTGCCTGCTCACCCGGTTCATCCGACCCGTCCTGCTGGCGCCGGAAGCCCAGGTCCGCGCCGTGGCCGCCAGCCAGCTGCCCCATCTGGATGCCCAGCGTCTGGCCTTCGGATTCTCCGAATGCGCGTTCGTGGACATCTCCCAGCGAGAGGATCTGGTAGAGGCCTTCGCCCAGGGCTACGCCGGGCTGGAAACGGCCGCCGGCCGATCCCTGACCCTGGAAGAGGCCCGCAAGCAGGTGCGCACCCCGGCCCTTTTCGGCATCTGCGCCGTGAAATTCGGCCACGCCGATACGGTGGTGGGCGGAGCCCAGCACGAAACCCGCGAGTTCTTCCGCCCCATGGTGCGTACCCTGGCCCAGGAGCCCCTTGTCTCCGAAGCCGGCGTCTTCGTGCTGCCGGACGAGCATCCGGCGGATCTCTTCCCCCACAACATCGTGGTCTTCGGCGATGTGGGCGTGAACGCCACCCTGACCCCGGAAAGCCTGGCCCGCACGGCTGTGGCCACCTGCGTCATCGCCCGGGACCTGATCCCTGCGGAGGTGCTGCCGGAAATCCGCGGCGCAATCGTGTCCTACTCGGACCGGGGCTCCGACGAAGGCCCCTCGGCGGAACTCGTGCGCCAGGCCGCAACCCTGCTTCCCCGCCTCCTGGAGGAGCGCGCCGCGGAGCACGAGCGCTACGCCACCATCCGCATCCAGGGCGAGGTGAAGCTCAATGCGGCCCTCCGCCAGGCGTCGGCGATCCACTACCGGAAGGGGAAGCAGGACGCCTGGACCGGATCCCCCAACGTGATCATCTGCCCCAGCCTGGATGCCGGGAACCTGCTCTACCACACCTACGGGACCCGCTACCCCGGCGCCCGCAAGTTCACGGCGCTCTCCGGCCTGCACTCCGGGGGCGTGGACCTGGCCATGGACTGCACGCCGGAAGACATCCGGCTGACAGTGAAGGCCGCCCTGGTCCGTCTGCACCGCTGCGGCACCTGGACCCAGACGCCCCAGGACACCTTCTTCAAGCGCTTCTGCGTGCTGGCCATCAACCCCGGCTCCACCTCCACCAAGATCGCGGTGTACGACGGTGAGCGGGAGCGCTTCACCCGGGAACTGAAGCACACCCCCGAGGAGCTGAAGCCCTTCGACGGCCAGCCCATCACCGCCCAGTTCCACTTCCGGAAGGAGAAGATCGAAGCCTTCCTGAAGGAGAACGGCCTATCGATGAGCGACATCGATGCCGTGGCCGGCCGTGGCGGCCTGCTGCATCCCATGCCCCACGGCACCTTCGCCGTGAATGAACGGATGATCGCGGACCTCAAGACGGGCATCCAGGGCCAGCACGCCTCCAACCTGGGTGGCCTCATCGCCCACGAACTGGCTGCCACCACCGGCAGGCCCTCCTTCATCGTGGACCCCGTGGTGGTGGACGAAGTGGCCGACCGGGTGAAGGTCACGGGAGTCAAGCAGGTGCGCCGCAAGGTCATCTTCCACGCCCTCAACCAGATCGCCACGGCCCACCGCTACGCCCAAGACACCGGCCGCTCCTACGAACAGGTGAATGTCATCGTGGCCCACCTGGGCGGCGGCATCACCGTGGGGGCCCACAAGAAGGGCCGCTGCATCGATGTGAACGACGGCCTGGGCGGCGAAGGCCCCATGTCCCCCGAACGGGCGGGTTCCATGCCGGGTTTCGCCCTGCTGGATCTGGCCTTCAGCGGCGAGCACACCAAGGACGAACTGAAGAAGCATCTGGTGGGCAAGGGCGGTCTCGTGAGCCACCTGGGCACCACCAACATGATGGATCTGGAGAAGCGCTACCTGGCCGGGGACGCGGAGGTGATCCCGGTGATGGACGCCATGGCCTACCAGGTGGCCCGGGAGATCACCGCCCGCATCCCCGCCTTCGACGGCGAGCCCGTGGACCAGATCCTCATCACCGGTGGCATCGCCCGCTGCAAGCCCACCGTGGACTACATCAAGCGCTGCCTGGCGGGCCTGCCCATCGGCGTCACCCTCTATCCGGGCGAGAACGAAATGCTGGCACTGGTCCAGGGCACCCTCCGGGTGCTCACGGGCCGCGAACAGGCCAAGACCTACGCCCCCCAGGCCTGAGCCCGCTTCTCATGCGAAGAAGCCCCGGCGCTGCCGGGGCTTCTTCGTGTTGATGAATGGGAAGCCTACTTCTTCTTGCGGTCGAAGGTGGTGAGCTTGCCCTTCTCCCAGCCGTGGCAGTCCTTGCACTCCACTTCCTTGTATTTCTTGACCATATCCTCGGTGGTCTTGTTGATCCACTTGTTGTCCTTGGGGGCGCCCTGGTGGCAGGCGGCACACTTGGCACCCTTCACGGTGGTGGGCTTGGCGATGGCCGGAACGCTCACGAGGGCAGCGGCGGCCACCAGCAGCATCAACTTGCGCATGGGGTCTCCTGGAAGATGGGACCGTGGTTTTCACGGCCGAAGTGGGAAGGCAACGGGAGGAACAACAGGCATCCGCATGCTACCGGGGGCCCGGGGACCTGCCAAGAACAGATCCACAGGTCCTGAATCGGCAGATCTGCACGGGGACTGAAGGGGTCCTTGGCAGCCCTCCCCTCCAGGAGCCCGGAATAGATCCCGGGCCCTTCATTCGGAGGTGTTCTTCCTGTTCAGGATTCCTGCATCAGCTCTTTTTTCACTGTTTGACAACGACCTTCACGGTGCAGCTCCGGGTGGAGCCTTCCCAGGTTCCGGTCACCACGGCGTTGTAGGACTTGTCTTTGCTGGCGGAGCCGCCTCCGCCTCCACCGCAGGCTACGAGGCCGACCAGGACCAGGCCGCCGAACACCCAGGCGCCTACGGTGCGGCGTCTGCGGCGCGGGGCCAGGAACCCCAGGCCCAGGAGTCCGCCCCCCAGGAGCCATCCGGGGCTGGGCGGCACCGGCTTGGGTTTCAGGCTCAGGCTCAGGGTGCTGGTCTGCTTCCCATCCGCCCCGCTCGCCAGCGGCGTGAACCGCGCCTCCACATCGGCGGGCAGTCCCGTGCAGGTCAGCTGCACATCCCCCGCGAAGCCGCCTTCGGGCGTGAGCGTCACCGTCACCGTTCCCGCCTGGTTCGGCGCCACCTGCACTTCCGCCGCCGAAGCCGCGAGCTGGTAGTCCCAGACCTTGAGGGACAGGGGCGCCGAGGCCGAGGCGCTGTAGAACGAGGCCCCCTCGTACTGGGCCGTGACGGCATGGGTGCCGGCGGCCAGCTTCGCCAGGGCCAGGGAGGCCTTGCCCTGGACCAGCGCCACCCGGACCGGGGATGCGCTTCCCACGGTGAAGCTCACCTCACCGGTGGCCGTGGCGGGCTGGAGGGTGGCTTCCACCGTCAGCGCCTCGCCCGCCAGGGCCGGATTCCGCCCCTGGGTCAGGGTGAGATCCCCGAAGGCCGTGGCGATCTTGTCCACCACCTGCACCGTGACCTTGGGGGAGGCCACCACCCCGCCAGAGCCGGTCCGGGCGAAGGCCTGGACCGCGTGGTTGCCCAGCCCCGAAGCCTTGGTATCCCACTCCAGGCGGAAGGGGGCCTGCAGGAGAGCCGAACCCACCCGCTGACCATCCACCTCCAGCCAGACCTCCTTCCGGCCCGGAACGTTCCAGGCCTGGATCTCCACGGGCCAGGCCCCGGCCACCATCATGCCCCCGGTGATCCCCGGCAGCGCCACCTTGGGATCCCGCAGCAGCGTGCGGCGGTTCCAGGCATCGCCCGTGCTGCAGGGCCAATCGTGGGTCCCCGCAGCCCAGGGAGCCGACGTCGTCAGAACGGTCAGACCGCCGCCCTCCATCACCGTGACCCCGCTCCCGGTCTTGGCCGTGTAGAAACAGGCCCCCACGTCAAGCCGACCATCCTTGTTGAAATCTCCCAGGGTGGCTTTGAATCCCATATCGAACGCCGCCAGGCTCCCCGTTCCAGGCAGGTTCCAGGCCTTGACGGTCCTGCCCATCGTATCCAGGGCCACCATACGGGCGGTTCTTGACCAATTATTAATAAAATCAGGCCACTTGTTAAGAATCCAGCCATCATTCCAATTCGTTTCCATCACCAGGATTTCCTGGCGCCCATCCCCCGTCACATCCGCCACGGCTGGTTTGCTCTCGAAAAAGCCGAACCCTTCGGAATTGCCCCGGACCTGGGGCCAATCACTGGACCAGGGCGTGCCATCGGCCTTCACGACATGCAGCTTGGTCTGTTCGACAGCAATGATCTCCTCGATCCCATCCCGATCCAGATCCGCGCATATAAGGTTTCCCTGAATGTCCGTGCGGGGCCACCCCGGGTAATAGCTCCCATCGTGCCTGAACACCGCCATCCCGGCTCCATGGCTGGCCAGAACCTCCATGAAGCCATCGCGGTCCACATCCGCCAGGATCATGCTGCGCACAATTCCCGGCTGCTCCGGGGTGCTCCAGGACAGGAGCTGGCCCTCTTCCGAATAGGCATGGAGTTTCCAGGATGAGTCCGTCGCCTTTTTGGGAACGATGAATTCCTGTTTTCCATCCCCATTCAGGTCGCCAACAAGGACTTCCACATTGTCAAAAAAGCCATTGCCACCCGATGCATCACATTCCAGCGGGAAGGCGGGGCTGACCGACGTACCATCCGGCCGGACAACCGTCAGAAGCCTTCGATAGTCTTGCCCGACGAGGAAGGTCATCGCGACCAAGGCAGGAGCCCCCTTGATCGTGGTGAGAATCGGAGACTGCCCCAGTGCCTGCGAGTTCCCCAGGGGGATTTCGCGGACCTTGGTGGACCCGTTCATGATGAGGATGGATTGATAATCAATGAGGGCAACCTCATCACCTGGGATGGCGGGATCCAGGTCAGCCACCACAGAGGTTTCATCCGAACCCCACTGCATGCCTGGGGCGGGAAGCGGAGTCCCGTCCGGCCTGAAGCGGTGGTAGACCCCAGGTACATAAGCCGGGTGACGGATGTTCGTGATGGCTCCCAGTTCCGGGTTCCCGCTCCCATCCTTGTGAAGGATCACCCCTCCCATGGGGTTGCGATCCAGGAACTTGGGCCACTGAGGCGAAATCAGGGCCGGTTCGAGGTGGACCACCGTCGGGTCGGTCCGCGTCACGCCCCCATCCTCCACACGAATCCGCAGGGTGTAATGCCCCGCAACCAGACTGGCATCCGGCGTCCAGGTCCCCAGGTCGCCGTTCCGGGGACCACTGTCCCCTCCCACGGTCTTCCAACCCGCCCCCGGCAGCACCCAGGGTGGCGTGCCCGGTGCCGGGCGCGAGAAATCCACCCGGCCCTTGATGGGGATCGGCTGACCGGGCTTGAACTGCAGGGCATAGACCAGAAACTCGGGCAGGGCAGGCTCCTGAAGGGCCAGGAAATCCGCTTCCACCACGGAATCGAACCGGTAGATCTTTCCCCGGTCATCCTTCGCCGAAAGACGCAGGGTCACCACCCCTTCCGGCAGGGCGCGGGGATCCAGGGTCGCCAGGGTGCCCGCCACCACGGCCGAGGTGCCTGACTGGAGGCTGTGCCAGGCCGACGGGGTCCGCCCCGCCCCCCAGGCCAGTTCCCAGCCCGTCACCCCCTGCCCCTGAATCGTTCCCTGGATCTCAATGGGTGCCGTGATCTTCTCCCCGGGGTAGGGCCTGCTCAGATGCGCCTCCAGCACCCGGGTCTCCGCCAGGGCCGCATCCGCATCCACCAACCCCAGGCCCCCCGCCACGACGAGGGGATCGGATCTGTCCGGCTTTGCCGTGGAACGGAGCAGCTGCCGGACCGCCTCGACGCTGAGCCCCGGATTCCGGGACAGCAGCAGGGCCGCCACGCCCGCCACATGGGGCGCCGCCATGCTGGTTCCCTCCATGCGGGCATAGTGGCTCTCCAGGGGGGCGCTGTTCGTGCCTTCCGCGCAGAGGCTGAGGATGTCACTCCCCGGGGCCAGGATATCCAGGCGGATCCCCCGGTTGCTGAACCAGGTGATCCCCTGATCCCAAATCACAGGAGTGTTCACCGCCCCCACCGAAATGACTTCCGGGATGGCCGCCGGAATGGCGTCCACCACATCCGTGCCTTCGTTGCCCGCGGCCGCCACCACCACCACCCCGGC
>MWBB01000080.1 GCA_002068835.1 Acidobacteria bacterium ADurb.Bin340
GACTTCGGCTCGGGCCCGGCCCAGATCGCGCACACGCTGGCTCCGGCGAGCCTGCCATCCCTCGAACCAGCCGCTCAGGGACCGCCCCGGAGCCGACAGGGAGGCGGTCCACCGTTCCCAGCGGTCCCGGGGCACGCTCCCCACAGCCACCCAGACGAGGTGCCCCGCAAACAGCAGCGCGATGGCCCAACGCCGACGCGCCGCAGGACTCCACCAGCGGCGGCGCTTCATGGGCGCCCCCCGCAGCAAACGGTGCGCCCGGTCCGGGGAGGGAAGTCCATCTCGCTAGTCCAGGATCTGGATGCGCCTCAGGAAGGGAATGTCCTCCAGCAGCCGAGCCGTTCCGCGCACCACCGCCGTTTCCGGATTCTCGGCCCGGTAGCAGGGCAGATGGGTTTCCTTGGCGAGACGGATGTCGAGGCCCTGGATCTTGGAACCGCCGCCCGTCAGGCAGATGCCCCGATCGATGAGATCCGCCGCCAACTGGGGCGGCGTTTCGTTGAGGGCCCTCCGGACGATGTCGATGATGGCGCTGATGGGCTCGCTGAGCGCTTCGCGGATCTCCGTGTCGTTGAGCACGAGGGTCTTGGGCAGGCCCTCGAACTGGTCCCGGCCCGAGATGCTCATGGTGCGGGGCTTCTCGCTGGGGTAGGCGGAACCGAGGTTCCACTTCACCTCCTCCGCGGCCGATTCCGAAATGAGCACGTTGTACTTCTCACGGATGTACTTGATGATCGCCTCGTCCATCTCGTCGCCCGCGATCAGCAGCGAATCGGCGAAAACCTTGCCGTTGTAGGAGATCACCGCAACGTCCGTGGTGCCGCCGCCAATATCCACGATCATGCAGCCGCGCTTCTCGTTGATGGCCAGCCCCGCTCCGATGGCGGCCACCATGGTCTGGTCCACCAGGAAGACCTCGCCCGCCTTGGCGTCGTAGCAGACCTGCTTCACGGCCCGACGGGCCACCTGATGGGCCCGGGGCGGGACGCTCACCACGATGCGGGTGTTGAGTTTGCGGTTGGGCCGCGCCTTCTTGATGAAGGCCGCCAGCATCTTCTCCGCGGCATCCACCTCGTAGATCATGCCGTCCTTCATGGGCCGGATGGTCTGAACACCCTGGGGAGCCCGGCCCAGCAGCTGCTTGGCTTCATCGCCCACCGCCTCCACTTCGTGCGTCTGGGTGTTCAAGGCGACGATGGAAGGCTCGTAGATCACGATGCGGCCCGCCTGCTTCGTGTGGACCAGCACCGAAGCCGTTCCAAGATCGATGGCCAGATCGCTGGTGAAGAGGTTGGACCAGAATTCGGAAGAAAACAGATTCGCCACGCGACACTCCAAGGAATCCAGCTAGTTTCCCACGGATCCGCGCCCTCGGGGACCTCTCGCAACGGAAAGGATCCCGCCCCGGCGTCAGTCCGCCGCCGCCGCCAGCACCTCCAATACGAAGCGGTCCGGATCGAACCGCGTCGGCAGGTCCTTGTGGTAGCCGGGCACCCAGCGCCTCCCCTTCACCAGCACGAAGGGGATGGCCCGCTTCCCGGTCTCCTGCTCCAGACGCTGGGCGGCTTCCGGCTGGGCCTCGAGGTCCACCACGGGGAAGGCGAGGCCCTGGGCCTCCAACCAGCGATCCAGACGCCGGCAGTCGCTGCACCAGCGGGCCGAAAAGATCTGCAGGTCAAGATCGCGGAGTTCCTGGGGATCGGGCATGGGTCCTCCATGTACCATTTGGAAGCCGGAGAACCCCATCCTGGGTCCTCCGCTCCGTGGAGCAAGCATGAGCATGCGCAAGATTCCCGTGGCCCTGTCCGGTCTGCTGGTGCTGACCCTCGGCTGCAGCAAGGTCCCCCAGGACACCAGCCGGGTCATCGCCAACGTGGGCAGCGAGAAGATCACCGAGGCCGGATTCAAGGCGATGGTCCACGCCATGGCCAACGACAAGGCCAAGGCGGAGGCCTTCCTGGGCGAAGAAGCCCAGCGGGAACAGCGGAACAGCTTCCTCGGCAAGATGGCCCAGGCCAAGCAGGTGGTCCTGATGGGCAAGGCGGAAGGGCTGGACAAGGATGCCGCCGTGCAGGCCCAGCTTGAGGGCATGATGGCCCAGACCTACATGCAGGTGCTGGCGGAGCGGCGCCTCGGCAAGACCGAGCCCGGCGAAGCGGAACTCAAGGGGCTCTACGACAGCCTGATCGCGGAACGCAAGGCCGCGGGCCAGGCCCAGGGACTTCCCGCCTTCGAGCAGGTGAAGGCCCAGTTGCCCATGATCTGGAAGCAGCGCCAGCAGGAGAAGGTGCTGGACCAGCTCCTGAAGGAAGCCCGGGAGAAGGCCCCGGTCACCTTCGCCGAGGACTACCGGCCCGCCGACGCCAAGTAGCCCTTCGGAACCCCCATGGAAAGCGGGGGGCCTCGGCCCCCCGCTTCATTTCCAGTGCTTCTGCACGAAGGCATCCACCTCCGGCAGTCCGCCCTGGAGGATCAGGTAGCCGTTGTGGGGCTCCCGGGGGGTGATCTCGTGGTTGATGGGCGTGGTCATCATGGCGCGGATCCGCGCCGGATCGTCCGTCTGTCCGAGCACCCAGCCCAGCTTCATGTAGGCGGTCTCCGGCAGCATGTTGTCCAGGGGGATGATGCCCAGATCCAGCAGGTCCCGGCCCGTGTCGTAGACGTACATCTGAGCGTAGCCCCAGAGGGTCTGGACGCTCATGGCCACGGTCATGCCCTTCTGGATGGCGCGTTTGAGGGCCGGATAGAGGGGCTTGTTCACATGGCCCAGCCCCGTGCCCGCGATGATCATGCCCCGATAGCCGCAGCCGGAGAGAGCGTCGATGATGTCCGGGTTGAAGTTGGGATAGTAGTACTGGATCGTGACCTTCTCCTCGAAGACCGGCGTGATCACCGGCTTCCGGCTGCGGTCGCGGCGCAGGAATTCGTCGCTGATGTACTGGAAGTGGCTGCCGTCCTCCCAGGGGTGCCGACTCACCATGGCCAGCGGCGTGGCGCCGATGGTGCGGAAGGTGCTGCGGTAGCTCGAATGCATCTTCCGGCAGCGGGTGCCCCGGTGCAGCAGGTCGTAGTTGTCGGATGTGGGCCCGAACATGCAGAGCATCACTTCGGCGATATCGCATTCGGCCGCGGTGCGCACCGCGTTCATCAGGTTGAGGGCCGCGTCCGACGAAGGCCTGTCGGAGCTGCGCTGGCTGCCCACCAGCACGATGGGCACGGGGCTGTTCTGCACCATGAAGCTGAGGATGGCGCCCGTGTGGCTCATGGTGTCCGTGCCGTGGCCCACCACGATGCCATCGCAGCCCTGCTCGATCTCCTCCCCGATGGCGATGGCCAGGGCCTTGTACTGCTCTGGCCCCATGTTCTCGCTGAAGACACCGAAGAGTTTCTTGGTATTGAGGTTCGCGATGTCCGCCAGTTCGGGCACAGCGCCGTAGAGCTCGCCCGGGGTGAAGGCGGGGATCACGGCGCCCGTACGGTAGTCCAGGCGGCTGGCGATGGTGCCACCCGTGCCGAGCAGCGTGACGTTCTTCTTCTTCGGATCCCGGGGGAACTCCTTTTCGGGAATCTTGTAGACCGCCTTGCGGTAGCCCGTCTCCCGGGCCGAAACGATGCGGTCGGACCGGATCCCCACGTTGTAGCCGGTGAAGAGCTTCACGACCACATGCAGGTCGTCGCACGTCTCGCTGCGGGGCAGGATGACACCCGTGAACCTGGAGCCTTGATCATTCTCCAGCTCCACCTCGCTCCAGACGCCGATCTGGAAGCGGTCCAGGGCCTCCCGGGCAGCCCCGCGGTAGCCCTGGAAACGGTCGGTACGTTCCTGGAGGGGAACGGTGCTCATCGGGTCGCCTCCAATCGGTCCTTCAGGTACCGGGCGACCTCGGCGGCCGGCGCCCGACCCTTCAGCTGGGCCATGGCCTTGCCCGCGAGGAAGCGCAGGCGCTTCTCCGGCGTGTCCACCCGCTCACCCAGGTAGCCTTCCATCGTCAGGGCCTGCAGTTCCGCAGACCAGCGTTCCCGGGGCACCAGGGCGATGCCCTCGGCCCGGGCGGCCTCGGCTGCATCCAGGCCATCGGCCGCCATGCGGGCCGCCACGGTGCCCAGGCATTCCCGGGGAAGCAGACCGTCCGTAAAGAGGTCGAAGACCTGCACCCAGGCCTCCACGCCCAGGCGCTGGATCGGCAGCCCCGCCCGCTTGAGGGCTCGGGCACGCTGGCCGATCTCGATGGCCGCCACGAGGCCATCCACCCCCGTGCGCTCCACCACCGCATCAAGGATCTCCGCGCCGCCGCGGCGGATCAGGTAATGGCCCGTCTCCTCGGGCACCCGCCAGCTCCGGTAGCGCTCCAGGCGCGCCCAGGGCGCCGGGCGCATGCGGGCCCGGGCTTCGGCCATGCGCGCCTCCGTGATCTTCGTGGGGGGCGAATCCGTATCCGGGTACATGCGGTCAGGGCCCGGCAGGATGCGCTCGAAGGTCGTGTAGCCTCCGGCCAAGGCCTGGCGGGTCTCCTGGGGCACGCCCTGGGTGGCATCCGCGAAGCGCAGGCGGATCTCTTCGGCAGCGGTACGGCAGTCCTCTTCCGGGCCGAACACCAGAAAGGCATCGTCCTGCTCGCCAAGGCGGACCCGCTTGCGCAGACGCTCGGCGATGCGGTGCTTCTGGGGGAACTCGGGAAGCTGGGCCAGGGAGAGCACGATGGGCGCCTCGTCCAGACAGGCGATGACGCGGATGCGGCCCGCCAGCTCATCCAGGAAGGTCGTGTCCGGCTGGGTGGGCATCTGGGCCAGGCCCGCAGCCCCTTCCACCTTCACGGCGCACACCCGACCCCCGGCCTGGAGGGCCCGGCGCAGGAAGCCCAGGTCCGCCTCGGCGCAGATGTCGGACACATCGGAAACCTGGAGGCGGATGTCCTCGGCACCCCGCCATCCTCGACGGTGCAGCTCCTCCCGGAACCTCAGCAGGTTCACCTGCCGCACCGCCTCGCCGTGGACGAGCTTCACGGCGTAGCCCGCCTTGGGGACGCCCTTGATCTCCACGCGGCTGCCGCCCCGCACGGAGACATTCACATCCTGGCGGCTGGCGCCCAGACCGATGCGCACCCGCCCCGTGCTTCGGGCCACCAGACCACAGAGGAGGATGGCCTCGCGCACCTCTTCGGGTGATCGAAGGTCCGGACCCGTCACCGTCTCCGTAAGGGGCATGCCCAGCCGATCCGTGCGCCAGATGATGCGGTGGCCCTTGTCGGAAACCTCCCGGCAGGAATCCTCCTCGATGGAGACATGGGTGACCGTGAGCCTGCGGTCCCGGAAAGGCATCCAGCCATTCACCCCCACGATGGCCGTGCGCTGGAATCCCGTGGGGATGGAGCCATCCAGATACTGCTTCCGGGCGATGTGGACCTCGTCGATCAGGTCCATGTTCATCATCAGGCAGAGTTCCATCGCGATATCGATGGCCTCAGGATTCACGAGGAAGGGCGGCGTGTCGTCCATCTCGTAGGTGCAGACATTGGCCCGGTTCAGGAGGTAGACAATCTCCTTCCTCGTCTTGAACTCCATGAGCGCGGTGCCGTCGTAGACGCCCAGCTCCGACAGCGTGGGGCGCATGTGGCGCAGCACTTCGCCATCGTGGGTCTCGGTGTAGAGCCCCGCCGGGCAGCGGCAGAAGAGCTTGTGCTTCGTCAGCAGTTGCTGGTGCACTTCCAGGCCGGAGATGAGGCCGGCTTCGGCGTAGTCCAGGCGATGCATCATCGCGCGCTCCCGGGGGGATTCGGCCGCAGGATCCCGCCGGCCTCCTGGGGCGTCAAGCGTTGAATGCCTCGCCTGGGATACGAAAAGGCCCGGACGCATCCGGGCCTTTCGCGGATCAGGAAGGGATCAGACCTTCTCGACGATCGCGACCAGCAGCTTCCAGAAGTTGGCCACGGAGGGGATGTTCACGTGCTCGTCGGGGGTGTGCACGTCCCACATGTCGGGGCCGATGGACACCATCTCCATGCCTGGATACTTCTCGCCGATGATGCCGCATTCCAGGCCCGCGTGGATCGCCATGATGTGCATCGGCTTTCCGAAGAGCTTCTGGTTCACCTCATTGACGGTCTTCACCAGGGAAGCGTCGGGCTCGGGCTTCCAGCCGGGATAGCCGCCCACCAGCTGGGAGCTGAAGCCCGCCATGGTGCAGGCGGCCGCGATGCGCTCGGCCAGGGCGAACTTGGAGGGATCGATGGAGCTGCGGGAGAGGAAGTTCACCTCAACCTTCCCGTCCTTGGTGTCGATCACGCCGAGGTTGGTGGAGGTCTGCACCAGGCCCGGGATGTCGGGGCTCATGGCCTCCACGCCGTGGGGCGCGGTGAGAAGCAGGGCCACGATGGACACTGCGTCCTCGGCGGACATGGCCTGGCCCGCCTGATCCGCTTCGAGGGCGAAGGAGATCCCGGGATCGAAGGTGCCGTAGGCGCCCTTCCAGTGGGCTTCGTGCTGGGCCAGTTCCGCCTTGAAGGCCGCTTCCTGGCCGGGCTCCATGTAGAAGTAGGCGGAGGCTTCGCGGGCGATGGCGTTCCGCTTGTTGCCGCCCTTCACGGAGGCCAGTTCCATCCCGAAGCGGGACATCATGGTGCCCAGCAGCTGGCCGAGGAGGCGGATGGCATTGGCGCGGCCGGTGTTGATGTCGATGCCCGAGTGGCCGCCCTTGAGGCCGAAAACCTTCAGGCGGAAGGCTTTCTTGCCGGCCGTGGGAGCCGCCAGGGTGAGCTTGCGGGTGGCGATGGTGTCGATGCCGCCCGCGCAACCGATGGTGAGGTAGCCCTCTTCCTCGCTGTCGAGGTTGAGCAGGTACTTGGCCTTCATCCAGCTCGGCTGGAGGTTGTTGGCACCCGTGAGGCCGGTCTCCTCGTCGATGGTCACCAGCAGTTCGATGGGGCCGTGAGCCACGTCCTTGGAGGCAATGATCGCCAGACCGGCGCACACCCCGATGCCGTTGTCGGCGCCCAGCGTTGTGCCCGTGGCGTAGAGGTTGTCCCCCACGCGGCGGAGCTGGATCGGATCCTTGGTGAAGTCGTGCTGGGTGCCCTCGTTCTTCTCGCAGACCATGTCCACATGGGCCTGCATGGCGAGGCAGGGGCTGCCTTCCTTGCCCGGCGTTGCATTCTTGCGGATCAGCACGTTGCCCACGGCGTCCTGGTGCACCTCGCAGCCCAGCTTGCGGCCCTGCTCGGCCACCCAGGCGGCCGCCTCGGCTTCGGCCTTCGACCCGCGGGGGATCTTGGAGAGTTCAAAGAAGTAGGTCCAGAGCGCCTTGGGCTCCAGTGTGGCCAGCAGATCGTTCACGGCAGTCCTCCGTTACGGGATCGGTCCTGGATGGGGACGTGCGGGATGGCCTCCCGGCCCGTCCATGCCCTGCCAGGGTACCAGCATCCGCGCCGGATCCCGCTATCATCGAACCGGACCTGCGTGGAGGCCCGATGGGAACCCGTTCGAACCGGCGTGCCTTCACCCGCATCCCCATCGCCTTCCGGGTGAAGATCCTGACCGAGGATGCCACCCTGGCCAGCTCTACGGCCCTGAACCTGAGCCTGGGCGGCCTGCTGGTGCAGACCTCCCGGCCCCTCCCCCTGGGGACTCCGTGCCATGTGGTGCTGTTCGTGCTGGAGGATGGCCAGGAGCAGAAGATCCTCGCGGAGGGCATCGTGGTTCGGGAGGCTGCGGATGCCGTGGCCATCCGCTTCACCCGGCTGATGGGGGACGAGAGCCGGTCCCGACTGGAACGGCTGGTCCTGCACCGCTCCCCTGATCCCCAGCAGGAGCAGCGGGCTTTCGAAGCCTACGTGCGGCAGGGGCGCTGAAGCCCCGGAGTGCTATCGTGGCCCCGATGGACGCTGCCCTGGACACCCGGACCGCCCTCCTGCGCGCAGGGCTCGAATGCTTCGCGGAGCGGGGCTTCGATGGCGCCAGCACCCGGCAGATCGCAGATCGCGCCGGGCGTCCCCTCTCCCTGCTCAGCCATCACTTCGGCAGCAAGGAGGGCCTCTACCTTGAAGTCTTCCGGGATCTCCTCCAGACCCTCGCGCGGAACCCGGCCCTGCATCCCCCGGAGGCGGAACACCTGCCCGCCACCCGCGACGAGGCGTTCCGGGTGCTCCGGGCCCAGGTCCACGCACTCTACCTGAAGGGTTCGCCCGAGGTCCTGCGCCAGGAGCCGCTCCTGGAGCTGGGCGCGCGGCTCTGGCTGCAGGAGCTGCGCTCCCCCCGTCCCTGCCTCATCCCCCTGCTGCAGGAATTCACCCGCCCCCGCAGCGCCGCCATCACCCGCTGCATCCAGGTGCTGCGCCCGGATCTGGACGAACCCTCCGCCGTATTCCTGGGCTGCTCGATCCTGGGTCAGGTCGTGGGGCATGGTCTGCTCCACGGCCTCAATCAGGCCATCTGGGGAAACACGCACGCGCCGGTGGACCCGGCGCGTGCAGCGGACATCCTGCTGGATCTGAGCCTGAACGGCCTGCTGGGATTCGGACACGCTCCTACAGCCGCCCCCCCAGCGCCTTGAAGAGCACCACCCGATTGGCCTGGGCGGCCAGCCGGGTGGCCACGAGCCCCTGCTGGGCGCCGTAGAGGGAGCGCTGGGAGACCAGCACGCCCAGGTAGCCGTCGAGCCCCTCGCGGTAGCGAAGCTCGGACAGCTTGTGGCTGGCTTCCAGGGAAGCCACCAGGGCCCGCTGGGCCTCCAGCTGCTCCCGCAGGCTCGTCTGCCGAACGAGGCCATCCGAAACCTCCCGGAAGGCCGACTGGATGGCCTTCTCGTACTGGGCCAGCGCGATCTCCCGATCCACCTTCGAAACCTTCAGGTTGGCCCAGAGGCTGCCGCCGGCGAACAGCGGAGCCGTCACCTGGGGGGCGAAGCTCCAGGTGCGGGTGCCCGATTCGAAGAGACCCGAGAGTTCGGGACTCATGGAGCCCAGCCCGCCGGTGAGGGTGATGCGGGGGAAGAAGGCCGCGCGGGCAGCCCCGATGTTGGCGTTGGCGGCCTGGAGCTGGAACTCCGCGGAACGGATGTCGGGGCGCCGAAGCAGCACCTCGGAAGGAAGGCCGGCTTCCAGATCCTTCAGGGGCTCCGTCGGCGCCACCGCCTGGGCCAGCAGGTCCGTGGGGACACGGGTGCCTGCAAGCAGGTCCAGAGCATTCCGATCCATGGCCACCAGGCCCCGGAAGCGGGCCACTTCCGATCGGGCCGACTCCATCTGGCTTTCGGCCTGCCGCAGCTCCAGCTCGGAGGCCACGCCCGCGGCCCGGCTCTGGGCGATCAGGTCATAGCGGGCCTTCTGGGCCTCGAAGGTGGCCTGGGCCAGGGTCAGGTTCTCCTGGTCTGCAGCATGGGTGTAGTAGGCCTGTGCCACCGCGGCGACCAGCGAGATCTGGGCGGCATCCCTTCCCTGCTCCGTGGCCAGGTACTGTTTCAGGGCGCGATGTTTGAGGCTGCGGAGACGCCCGAAAAGGTCCAGCTCCCAGGAGAGGATCCCGACCTGGACGCTGTACTGCTCCGTGATGGAAGCCTTCCCATCGCTGGCCATGGATTCGGGAATCCGCCGCCGCGACCCATCGCCCATCACCCCGGCATCGGGCATCAGCTCGGAACGCTGGATGCGGTACAGGGCCTGGGCCCGTTCCACATTGAGGGCCGCCATCCGCAGATCGCGGCTGTTCGCCAGGGCCAGCTCGATCACGGACCGCAGGCCCGGCTCATCGAAATGGTCCTGCCACTGGGGCCCCTCCTGGGCCGATGCCGCAGGGGTCTGCGTTTCCCCGGACCAGGCCCCGGGCACGGGAGCATCGGGCCGGGTGTAGCGGGGAGCCAGGGTGCAGCCGGTGGTGGCCGCCAGAGCCGCGAGGGCCAGGAATGTCTTCGCGGTCATGGTCAGGCCTCCTTGGATGGGTGGATGGCTTCAGGTTCGCTCGGCCCCTTCTTGCGGCCGAAGAACTGCACCACCACCACGTAGAACAGCGGAATGAAGAACACGGCCAGGAAGGTGCCCGTGATCATGCCCCCCAGAACGCTGGTGCCGATGGCCCGCTGGGCGCCGGC
>MWBB01000081.1 GCA_002068835.1 Acidobacteria bacterium ADurb.Bin340
GGGCGTGCCTCTGCTTTAGACTGGAACCTCTCTTGAGGTGCCCATGTCCCTGCTCGTGAAGCATGCCCGCATCGTGGATCCGGCCCAGAAGCTGGATGTTTCCGGCTCGCTGCTGGTGGTGGATGGCCAGGTGGCCGCCCTGGGGGCCGGCGCCGAGGCGGATCCCCGCGCCCAGGGGGCCGAGGTGGTGGATGCGGGCGGCAAGGTGCTGCTGCCCGGGCTCATCGACCTGCACGTGCATTTCCGGGAGCCGGGCCAGACCGCGAAGGAAACCATTGAAACGGGCAGCCGGGCGGCGGTGGCGGGGGGCTTCACCTCCGTCTGCGCCATGGCCAACACCAAGCCGGTGAACGATTCCGTGGCCATCACGGAAACGATGCTGTCCCGGGCCGCCAAGGCGGATCTGTGCCGCTACTTCCCCATCGGGGCCCTGACCCGGGGGCTGGAGGGGGAGGAACTGGCGGACTACGGCACCCTGAAGGCGGCCGGCTGCGTGGCCTTCAGTGATGACGGCAAGCCCGTGATGAACGCCGCCATCATGCGCCGGGCCCTGAAGTACACCGCGTGGCTGGATGTGCCCATCGTGGCCCACGAGGAGGATGCCAATCTCTCCGCCAAGGGCTACATGCACGAGGGGGCCACCAGCGCCTGCCTGGGCTGCCTGGGCATTCCCAGCGCTGCGGAAGAGGTGATGGTGGCCCGGGACTTGGTGCTGGCGGAGTACACCGGGGGGCACCTGCACGTGGCCCACGTGAGCACCCAGGGTTCCCTGAAGATGATCCGGGACGCCAAGCGGCAGGGGCTGCGGGTCACCTGCGAAGTTGCGCCCCACCACTTCGCCTTGACGGACAAGGAACTGGCCCGGTTCGATGCCAGCTACAAGATGAATCCGCCCCTGCGCACTCCGGCGGATGTGGAGGCCCTGCTTGAAGGCCTGGCTGATGGCACGGTGGATGCCATCGCCACGGATCACGCGCCCCACACCCTGGAAGACAAGGATGTGGAACTGCCCATCGCGGCCTTCGGCATCATCGGCCTGGAGACGGCCCTGCCGCTCACCCTGGAACTGCTGGTGAACCGCAAGGTGATCTCCCTGGCCCGGGCTGTGGAACTGCTCACCAGCGGTCCGGCGCGCTGTTTCCATCTGGATCGCCAGGGGCTGGGCAGCCTCGCCGTGGGCGCCCCGGCGGACTTCACGCTGGTGGATCTGGAAGCCAAGGTGGCCGTGGACCGGGCCTTCATCCAGTCCCGATCCTTCAACACGCCGTTCAAGGGCTGGGAACTGCCGGGCCGCGTGCTGGGCACCTGGGTGGCGGGCCGCAAGGTCTGGGGCTGAGCGACCCTTCCAGGAGGTGGCCGTGGGCCCGAGAGTGCTGTGTCTTGCGGGCCTGCTGGCCCCCGGCCTGATCGCCCAGGGGGTTTCGGCGTACCTGCCCCTTCAGGATGCGGAGCTGAATGCCCAGCTGGATGCGCTGGCGGTGGTGGGCGATCTGCCGACCCTCCGCAAGCCCTACAGCGTGCAGGCGG
This sequence comes from Acidobacteria bacterium ADurb.Bin340, assembly GCA_002068835.1. GTDB lineage: Bacteria > Acidobacteriota > Holophagae > Holophagales > Holophagaceae > MWBB01. The sequence continues at coordinate 1,528 of MWBB01000081.1, forward strand.
TGAAGGCGGCCCTGGCCGCGATCCGGGAGCGCCACCCCGACCTGCATCGGGAACTGACGGAGGCTTTGCGCCGCTACGAACAGCGGGCGGGCCTGACCCGGGTCGAGGCGACCCTGGCAGCCTCAGGTGGAGCCGGTGACGGGGCCGTGATCCCCAACGGCGGCGGGGAACGGATGGATTCCGCCTACCGGGTGGAGGCCACGGGCCAGGCTCGGTTGGGGGATCACCTCCTGCTGGTGGCGGGGGGGCGGGCCACGGACCAGCCGGGCAAGGTCACCCCTGCGGGTAGCCACCTGGCCTTGGGCTGGAAGCACCTCCAGGTGGATGTGGGCTACCGGGACCGCTGGATTTCGCCGATGCAGGATTCGGCCATGGTGCTCTCCACCCAGGCGGAACCGCCCCTGTCCGTGGGGGTCTCCAGCCCGATGCCGCTGCCGCAGTTCTGGAACCTGCACTACGAGGTGTTTCTGTCTAGGCTGGGCCCCCTGCAGCGGGTTCAGGAGGCTGGCGAGGTCCACTGGGGGCGGCCCTACCTGTTGGGAACCCACCTCAGCCTGGAGCCCGTGCGGGGCTGGACCGTGAGCGCAACGCGCATGGTGCAGTTCGGAGGGGATGGTCAGCGCGTCACGCCAGGCCGCCTCTGGCAGGCCTTCTTCAAGCCGGTTCAGGCGGACAATCTGGGCAGCTTCGGCAACCAGCAGATGGCCCTGGCGAGCCGCATGAACGTCCAGGGGGCCACGCCCTTTTCGCTGTATATCGAATACGCCGCCGAGGACACTGCCAGTCTCTCCAACACCCGTTTCGGCAACCTGGCCCTATCCGCAGGCGTGTTCATCCCCTTCCTGCCGGAGGCCCTGCTGGGTCGCCGCTGGGCCTTCACCTACGAATTCAGCGAGTGGCAGGATGTCTGGTACGTCCACAGCAAGTACCTGGATGGCTATACCCACGAAGGCGTGGTGATGGGCCACTGGGGCGGCGAAGCGAGGGTGAAGGGGGACGGCGTCGGCGCCGCGGCCCACATGGTGAAACTGCGCTGGCGGCCCCGGCCGGGCTGGTTTGGCGAAGGCACCCTGCGCCTGATCCGCAACGAGGACTACGGCCTGCGCCGCTACGAAACGGGCCGCAGCCTGGAGGTGCGGGTCACGGGGCCCCTGTCTCTGGGCCGATGGGGCGCCCGGGTGTTGGGCGGCCAGGATGTCTTCGGTCAGCGTTTCGCACGGGGAGAGGTTTCATGGCTCTGGTAGATCGGGCCCTGCGCGGGGCGGCAGGATGCGTGCTGGCTGGAGTGGGCCTGGCGGCCCAGGCCCCGGAATGGCACCTGGAAACGGCCCTGGGGGCTGGGCTGGTGGCCCAGAAGAACGAACCGATCCGGGAGACGACCTTCCGCCTGGAAGCCGGTGCGGGGCTCTACCGGAATCTTGGAGCGAAGTGGCGCCTGGGTTGCGGGGCCACGCTCACCAGCCCGGCCCCGGGGAAGGGGGCGGGGACCGATCCCTTCCTGGTGATCCACGCGGCGGACCTGGTCTTCCAGCCCTGGGGCACCTGGGCCTTCCGGGCCCGGGCGGGCTTCATCCGCCTGTTCCGGGAGCACCCTTCCTACGGAACTTCTCTGGGCGCGGCCTTCGACTACCCCCTGACCCCCACCACGGCTCTTTCCTTGGCCTACACCTGGGCCGAAGCGGATATGAGCACCAGCGTGCCCGGAGACCCCGGGAAGGATCCCAAGGATGCCTTCGACGGGGTCTCGCTGGTGTGGCGGAAGCGGTTCTGAAGAGGCCTCAGGCCCCCATGCCGTGCTTCTTGAGGATCACGGCGCGCTGGGCGTCGTACTCGGCCTGATTGATGAGCTGGCTGTCGAAGAGTTCCTTCAGGTCCGTCAGTTCTTCCTTCAGGCTCTTGGCGGGCGCGGCCGGAGCCACAGGAGCCTGCGGCGCGCCGCCCATCATGGGCTGCTGGGGCATCTGGCCCATGGCCTGGCCCATCTGGGCGCCCATCATGTTGCCCATGCCGAAGCCCAGGCCCACGCCCATGCCCATGCCCGCCACGCCGCCGGGATTCTGGGCCGCCAGGGGAATGCTGTCGGCCACCTGCATCTGGGTGTAGGCGCCCATCACGGGGGCCATCATGCCCACGTTGGTGCGCTTGTCCATCATGGCCTCGACCTCTTCGGGGAGGCTGATGTTCTCGATGAAGCACTTGGAGCATTCCAGGCCCATGGTCTGGAATTCGGGATCCATCTTCTGGCGCAGCAGCTCGGAGAGCTCGTCGTAGTGGGCCGCCAGGTCCAGGGCCGGGATCTTGGCTTCGCCCAGGGCATCCGTGAACTTGGAGACCAGGCTCTTGCGGAGCTGTTCCTGGATGTCGGCCACGGTGAAGAGGCCGTTGGTGCCCACCACGTTCTTGAGGAAGCTCTTGGCGTCCTTCACGCGGATGGAGTAGATGCCGAAGGCGCGGATGCGCAGCACGCCGAAATCGGCGTCGCGCATCATGATCGGGTTCGGCGTGCCCCAGCCCAGATCGTTGAAGAGCTTGGTGTTCAGGAAGTAGACATCGCTCTTGAAGGGGCTTTCGAAGCCGAACTTCCAGCCCTTGAGCGTGGCGAGGATGGGCAGGTTCTGGGTGTTCAGGGTGTGGGTGCCCGGGCCGAAGCAGTCGGCGAACTGGCCTTCGTTCACGAAGACCGCCTCCTGGCTTTCCCGCACCACCAGCTTGCCGCCGGTCTGGATCTCCTGGCCACGCATGGGGAAGCGCCAGGCCATCGTGTCGTTGGAATCATCCAGCCATTCGAGGATGTCGAGGAATTGCGCCTTGCCCCAGTCCATCAGGCCCATGTCGTGGTCTCCTTGCGGCCACCGCCGCCCGATCAGTGTACGGATCCCGTCAACGCTTCCTGCCCTTTCCGCCGAAGGGTGCGTGTCTTCCGCCGAGCCGCTGCCCGGCTCCGCTATGCTTGGAGGAAACCTGCCAAGGAACCGCCATGAAGACCCTCGCCGCCCTCCTGCTGGCGCCGGCTCTCGTGTTGAGCGCCGCGCCCCGTCCCAAGACCGGCCCCGTCCGCACCGCCAAGGAGGCCCGCGCCATCGCGGAACAGGAGACGGGCGGCCAGGCTGTGCGGGCCCGCAAGATCGCGCTCAACGGCGCTTCCGCCGGCTGGGAGGTGGAGGTTCGCATGTCCGGCGAAGACCGAGGTTGGCGTTGCATCGTGGACGCCGACAGCCGCAGCGTCTTCACGAAGACTCGCATCCCCAATCCCGAAGCCCGGAAGAAACGCTGAGCGATGTGACCGGTCCCACAGCGCTATGCCTTGACTCCCCACTCCAGGCTGCAATCCTGCATTTATGCCTTTTAAAGGGCACGTAACGAGGAGCATGCGATGGCATCCAGACCGACCCCCATTTCGCCCGAAGTGGTGAGCCGCCGGACCCAGGAGCTGGGATTGAAGGATATCGGCTCAAGCTCCATCCGGGAGATCAAGAAGATCGTTGATCTGATCGAGAAGGACAGCGGCCAGAAATTCGTCCGCATGGAAATGGGCATCCCGGGGCTTCCGGCCCTTCAGGCGGGAGTGGATGCCCAGATCCAGGCCCTGAAGGATGGCATCGCATCCATTTATCCTGACATTCAGGGTATTCCCGAGCTCAAAACAGAAATTTCGCGCTTTGTGAAATCCTTCCTGGATCTGGATGTGAAGGCTGAAAACTGCGTGCCCACCGTTGGATCCATGATGGGCGGAATGGCGGCCTTCATGACCATCAACCGCATGTGGTCCGATCGGGAAGGAACCCTGTTCATCGATCCGGGATTCCCCGTTCAGAAGCAGCAGTGCAAGCTTCTGGGCCACGGCTACATGTCCTTCGATGTCTACAACCATCGTGGGGCCAAGCTGCGGGAGAAGCTGGAGAGCTATCTCAAGACGGGCAAGGTCAGCTCCATTCTCTATTCCAATCCCAACAACCCGAGCTGGATCTGCTTTACCGATGAAGAACTGCAGATCATCGGCGAGCTGGCCAACCGCTACAACGTGGTGGTCATCGAGGATCTGGCCTACTTCGCCATGGATTTCCGGAAGGACTACTCCAAGCCCGGTCAGGCGCCCTTCCAGCCCACCGTGGGCAAATACACCGACAACTATGTGCTTCTGATCTCCAGCTCCAAGGCCTTCAACTACGCCGGCGAGCGCATCGGCATGATGGTGGTCTCCGACAAGGTGTGGCAGATGCGCAGCCCCGACCTGCTCCGCTACTTCAGCAGCGACCAGTTGGGCCATGCCCTGGTCTTCGGCGCCATCTACGCCATCAGTTCCGGCACCAGCCACAGCGCCCAGTACGCCTTGGCCGCGATCCTCAAGGCCGTCAACGACGGTCAGATCAATTTCGTGGAAATCGCCAAGGAATATGGCGAAAAGGCCAAGATCATGAAGCGTCTTTTCACGGAGAACGGCTTCAGGATCGTCTACGACAAGGATCTGGACGAGCCCATCGCCGACGGCTTCTACTTCACCTTCGCCTACCCCGGCATGAGCGGCAGCCAGCTGCTTTCCGAACTGGTCCACTACGGCATCAGCGCCATCACCCTGGGGATCACGGGCAGCGAACGCCACGAGGGGCTGCGGGCCTGTACGTCCCTGGTCCAGCGCGAGCAGTTCCCGGTGCTGGAGGAGCGGCTCAAGCGCTTCCGGGAGGATCACCCGATCGCCTAGAAGACGTTCGTTTCGAAGCCCGTTTTTGTGCGGGATCAGGCCCCGAGGCGCTTCGGCCCTTCGGGGCCTGATTCCGTCAACGAGCCTCGGGGATTCCGAGGTGCCGGAGCCAGGCGGCGTGTTCGGTGGGGCGTTCGCTGCGCAGGGTGCCGCGCCGCAGGGCGATGAGGCGGAGGGCGCCTTCGGCGAAGCCCACCACGGCGCCTTCGGGGGTTTCCCGGAAGTGTCCGACAGGGCAGGGCAGGGCGGTGGGCAGGGCCCAGGGCACCTTGAGCCGTCCAGCTTCCGTTTCCAGGAAGGCATTGGGCCAGGGATCCGCCACTGCGCGGATCTGGTTGAAGGCTTCCCGGGCCGTCAGGCCGAAGGAAAGGCGGCTGTCCTCGGGCTTCCGGCCGCCGAAATAGGTGGAGGCCCCCAGGGTCTTCTGGGCGATGCGGGGCGCGGTGCCCGCCACGAGGCCTGGGATCGCCGTCCGCACCAAGTCCCGAGCGGCTTCGGCGGCCCGCAGGGTGAGGCTCAAGGCCGTCTCGTCCCAGGCGATGGGCAGGCGGGACTGGGCCACCAGATCCCCATCATCGGGCCGGGGGGTCATGGCGTGGAGGGTGAGGCCCGTTTCGGTTTCGCCATTCACCAGCACCCAGTTCAGGGGCGCCCGGCCGCGGTAGCGGGGCAGCAGGGAACCGTGGAGGTTGTAGGCGCCCAGGCGCGGGAGTTCCAGGAATCGCGCCTGGATCATCTCCCGGAAATAGAAGCTGAACAGGAAATCGGGCCTCAGGGCCTGCAGGTGCTCGAAAACGGCGTCGGCATTGAAATCCGCTGCGTGATGTACGGGGATGCCGCAGGGGCGGGCCAGGGCCTCGGGCGCCTCGAACCATGATTCGTCAGGCCCTTGGGGGTAGGTGTAGAGGGCGAGCACCCGGATTCCGGCGGCCAGCAGGCCCTCCAGGGCGGCGGTGCCGACGGGCGAATAGGCGCAAACGATGGCCGTGGGTTCCATGGCGCCAGTGTACCGCCCGGACTTCGCCCCAACGGAAAGGCCTCTCGTCCCAGGACCTGGTGGACAAGGGGTCCGCGGAACCTAGGCTAGGGCTGCGAGGTGACCATGTTCCTCCGAATCCTGATGACCGGGCTCCTGATCGCGGGTTGCCTCACGGCCCAGGACAACCCTTTCGAGGCCCCCCCCGAACTCCAGGCTTTCGCCCGCAAAACGACCCTGCATCACCCCAGTGTTCGTGCCAAGCTCCAGGCCCTGCTGGAGGGCTTGTACCGAACACCGGAGCAGGGCGGGCTTGGAATCACTTACGACAACGCCTACACGCGAACCGTCGAAGAGGCCTGGCGAGACAAAAAAGGCAACTGTCTTTCCCTGACTGCGCTCTACGTCTCGGCCTGCCGTGCGATTGATCTGCGCGTCCAATATGCGGAAGCCCTCAATACCACCCGCTGGCGTCGGGTGGGTTCAGTGATCCGTTACGAGCGGCATGTGGTTTCGCTGGTGCAGATTCCCCCCGCCGAGGATCTGGTGGCAGATTTCCTCCCAGAATTCAGGAGAAGGATGGGGGCTTATCGTGTTGTCATATTGAATGAAAAAACGATGAGATCGCTGTTCTATGCCAATCGAGCGGTTGAGCTTATGGAAAATGGTTTGCCGGAAGAAGCGATCAAATATGCGAATTTATCCATCAAAGTAGAGAAAAGACTTAGTATTGGGTGGAACATTTTGGGTGTTGTGGAAAAAAGTTTGAATAATTTGGTTGAAGCTGAGAATTCATTCAGAAAAGCGATGTTAATTGACCCAAGTGATGTTGGTGCGCTTGGAAATCTTGAAGCTATTTTGAGGGAAACCGGCAGGATGGATGAGGCTGGCAAACTCCGTGAGATCTCTCACGAGATCCGCAAGCACGACCCCTACTTCAATGCCTTCCTGGCGGAGGAGGCCATGGGCGAAGGGGATCTGGACGAGGCCCTCCGGCGCATCAACACGGCCATCAAAATCCAGCCCCACGACCCGGACTTCCATCTGGCCCGGGCCCGCATCCACCTGCTAGCCGGGAAAACCGATGCCGCCATCAAGGCCATCCAGGAAGCCCAGCGCCGGGCCGAGCCCGCCGAGCGGGCCCGCTACGACGACAAAATGGCCGCCATCAAAAGCATGAAAGAAGATCCAAAGAAATAATAAATTTTACCACGAAGGCACGGAGGGCACGGAGAAATAATAATGTTAATTAAGTTTATTATTTGTATTTTGCTTATTTTTTGATTTTTATTCTTTTTTCCTCTGTGTTCTCCGTGTCTCCGTGGTGAACATTTTCAGTTTGCATCCAGTTCCGCCAGGAATGCCTGTGCTTCCGGGTGGTCGGGGTGATGGAGGAGGCATTCCCGGAGCAGGCGTTTGGCGCCTTCGGAATCGTGGCCCAGGTGCAGGGTTTCCGCGAGTTGAACGAGGGCCTCGGCGCACTGGGGATCGATCCGCAGGGCTTGGCGCCAGTGGACCTCGGCCCGCTCGTGGTCGGCCAGATCCATGCAGGCGTGGCCAGCATCCAGCACCAGGCGCAGATCTCCCGGGGCCAACTGCGAAGCCCGCTCCAGGGCCTCCCGGGCCGGGATCAGGTCTCGGCGATGGGCCGCCGCGAGGCCCTTCAGGTGCCAGTAGTCCGAGCGCTGGTGGGCTGCTTCCGGCAGGTCCTCCAGGTGCTCCGCGAGGCTGTCCCAGGCCTCCAGGCCCGCCAGGCAATCAGCCTCCGCCAGTCTCAGATCCAGGTCTTCGGGGGACCGTTCCAGCAGAGGTCGCAACTCCGCGTAGGCCCCTTCGGCATCGCCCAGGGTCATGCGGACCTGGATCCGGAGCGGGGGATGGTGGTCGTCCGGCGCCTCGCGGGGCCGCTGCTCCAGGTGATCCCAGGCGCAGACCGGGTCGTTGTCCACGAAATGGGCGAAGGCGGCCCGGCGCAGGTGCCATTCCCAGGTGGCTCCGGGCTGGTCGGCTGCAGGAGGGAGGCAGCGGGCGGCCCGTTCCAGGGCCTCCCGGGCCGCATCCCGGTGGCCGTCGATCAGGTCCAGTTGATGCCGTTCCATCCAGAGGCGGGAGGACGCCGGATGGGCCCGGAGGCCGGATTCGACGGTCTCCCGGGCCGCCTCCAGGAGGCCCAGCCCTCGCAGGGCCAGGGCTTCCACTTCCCAGTGGTTCTGGTCGCGCAGGGACGGCGGCACGGGCCGGATGAGGCCCAGGGCACCAAGGGGATCGCCCGATTGCAGGCGGTGCAGGGCCGGTCCGGTGCGATCCCATCCCAGGCGCGGGTCCCCGTGGCGTTCCATGAGCAGGGCCAAGGTTCCCTCCAGGACCACGCGAAGGCGTTCTGTCGTTTCCGGCGGGGCCTGGGGCAGGTCGTTGAGGGCGGTCCGCAGGAGATCCTCCAGCACCAGTGGGTCTTCGTAGGCCAGCGGCAGGCAGCGTTCCAGCTCCTCCAGGGCGGCCAGGGGCGCCCCGGCCCGGTGCCGGAGCAGGGCCAGCCGGTGCTGGAGCCGCACGGATCCGGGCGCCCACCGCCGCAGCCGAACGCCGCGGTCCAGGGCCGCAGGGTTCGCGGCTTCGGGCGCCTGTTCCAGGAAGGCGCGGACGCGCCCACGGATCCAGAACGGAACCATCGCCAGATCCGCATCCAACCCCGCCCGCCAAGCCTCATCCCGTTGTCCCAGCGCCAGATGGGCCTTTACGGCAAAGTGATGAACCTCTCGGGATGCGTGTCCCTGCCGGGGCCCCCGCGAGAGGGCTTGCAGGACCTCCCCGGCCGGACCTCGGGCAACCCAGAGGCGGGTGGCGTGGGAGATGG